>DTZQ01000508.1 GCA_012961305.1 Armatimonadota bacterium
GGCGCAGGAGGCCGGGGTGGACGAACTCCAGCGGGCATTGACCGCGGCCCATCGGCACGGCCTGGACCTCCATGCCTGGAAGGTAAACTTCCACCTGGGCTCGGCCCGGCGGTACTTCCCGGAGCACTACCGCAAGTTCTGGGCGGAAACCGACCGCCTGGTGCGCGACTCGCGGGGCCGACAGGCGTACTGGGCCAACCCCGGCGACCCACGCAATGCGGAGTTGGAGTTTCGGGCCATGCTGGAAATCGTGGAGAAGTACGAGGTGGACGGCCTGCACTTAGACTACATCCGCTACCCCGATGACCCCTCCTACGATTTCGACTACGGCCCTGTATCCCGCCGGGTGTTCGAGCAGACCTACGGTATCACGGTTCCCAACTGGCCGGCCGACGTGATTTACGGCCCCCTGAAACTCCGCTACGAAAATTGGGAGCGGGAGAACATCAACCGCCTGGTGCGGCGGGTTTACACGGAGGTCAAGCGACGCAAACCCCAGGTCCAAGTGTCTGCCGCCGTGTGGCGGCACCATCGCCGCTACTGGGGCTACATCAAGCAAGACTGGCCCAAGTGGGTGCGGGAGGGATGGCTCGATTTCGTGGTGCCCATGGACTACACGGCCAACAATGATTCCCTGCGCCAATCGGTAGAGGAGCAGCGAGGGGCCATTGGCGGACGGGTGCCGCTGGTAGTGGGCCTGGGTTCCTGGCTGCTGAACTCGCCGGAGCAACTGCGGGAACAGGTGGAAATCGTGCGCCAGGTGGGGGCCGATGGGTTCGTGCTGTTCAGTTACAACGCGGAGCAAATCCAGGAGCAGTTGGCGGCCTTAGCCGCGGGCCTGACTGCCCGCCCCACCTATCCGGCCTACGAAGCGCCCGCGGTGACTTTTGCCCTGCACCGAGTAGGCGAGCGGAAAGACGCTCCCTATTTCGCCCGGGTGGGAAAGGCGGTAACCGTGACCTGTACGGTGCGACTGCAATCGCCCCTCCCCCAGAAGTTGACCCGGGTGGAGGCCCGGCTGACGCTGGAGACGCCGGGGGAGCGAGAACTGCAGGAACTGGCCCGCTTCGAGGCCTCGCAGGAGCGAACCGTACGGGCCCGCTTCGCGGTGCCAGAGGGGTTGTGCCGTCCGGTGCTGCGGGGGACGATGCATCTGGCCGGGGGAGAGAGGCGACCCTTTGTGCGGCGGGGGCCGGTGCTGGAGGGAATGTCGGCGGCGCTGGTGCGGGAACTGTGGCGGCGGGAGTCGCCCCCGCGGGTAAGGGGACCGGGCCGACGGGTGGCCGTTTACGCCGGGGGCTTGGGAGCGGCCAACGTCTTCGAGGCCCTGGCGAAATATCGCCCGGCAAATGAGACGGAGCTGAACGTGTTCTATTTACACCGCTTGCGGCCCCATCATCTGCGGGTGGCAGAGGTGCTCATTCTGCCGCAGTTGTTCGATGTGTCCGAGTTGTGGGAGCAGGTCATTGCCCGCCTGCGAACCTGGGTGGAGCAGGGTGGAAGGCTCATTCTACTGCACGATGCGGTGGGCTTCCGCATACACCCTACGCTCTTCCCGGAGGTGGGACGGGGCCGAGAACGGCGGCGCAGTCGGGAGTTGAAAGTCGTACATCCCTTGCCCGGTTTGGCGGTGGGTCAGACTTTGGAGCACGCCTTTTCCGACCACATTGCCCTCCTTCCGGCCGAGGGAGCGACGGTGCTGTTGACGGACACGGGTACGCCGCCCCGGCCGGTGGTAGTGGCCAAGCGGGTGGGTCGAGGAATGGTCATTCTCAACGGAACGCTGCCCGGCTACGGTGTGCCCCTCACCCCCGAGGAAGAGCGGCTGTTGATGGGACTCATCATTTGGAGTCAGGCACTTTAGTGCCGTCAAAGCCGTAGTGTTCGGCCTAAAGGCGCGGATATGGGAACTATTGGGCCCAGATAAACGCTAACCTTTACAGGGGAGTGCGAGGAGGAAGCAAATGAACCCGATTTTGTTACGTCTGCTGTTAGGAGCAGCGGTGGGGGGTGGAGTAGCCCTGCTGGCCAAATTGGGCCGGGCTGACCGGGAGGGCAAACTTCGGCGGCCCTCGTTCGGTCCCCGGCGGGAAGGAGAACGCCGACGGGAACTGGGGGCCCCACCTTTGCGTCGCCCCCGCCGTCGCCGCTGGTAGGGGAAACCCACAGCGTATTTGTTCACCGCCGAGACGCAGAGAAAATCGGGGCAAATTAGGCAATGGGCCCTACCTTATCAGCAACGTGCTTACCGCACGCTTGCCCGGCTGAGCCTACGCGTTGAGGCTTAGGTGCAGGCTTCCCCGGCCCGATAACGAGCGAATATATTTTGTCCTTCTGCTTGGGGGTAAGTTCCGGTAATTTCGACTCGGTTGGCTCTGCAAACGAACACAAAGAATCTCGGAGGCAGATGAACACGGGCCAGGTCTATGTACTCTACCGCGATACCTCTCAGAAGGACAAGGGGTGTATCATTTTCTACACCTAACGCCCTCACGACGCTATGACGATATGCCTCATCGGTGGTAAGTGTTTCCAGTTTCTCTATGTCTTTCGCATCGTATCTGACCTTGCTCTCGATAAAAAGCACGAATTGTTCTTTTTTCGCCACAATGTCCACAATGAAAGCACCTCTGGCCCCCTTTTCGTTTCGAGCGTAATGGTGGAAATACAGTCCTCCCGTTGCGCCTGGGTAGTGAATGCCTATTATTTCCCAACCTTCACCCTGCAAATATTTCCAGACCATTTTGGTTATGGTGCCCTCTAACATGTCTTTTCTCTCTAAAATAGCACACCATCCTTGAATAGAATAACATCCGCGATGAAGCAAAGTATGCGCAATTCCTTCTTTTTGGTGTAGCGACAGCCCTCTTTCAAGTGCAAGGTCAGGTGACGCAGCGTTCCGCTTTCTCTGGGTGGTTCTGTTACCTGCTCCCTGAACGGACATTTACGTTGATAATACCCGCCGTACATCTCCACGACTTGCTGGTAGGACGCATTCGCAAAATGCAATACCAGGTTCCGATAGCGATGCCTCACCGTTGGCCCGTTGCGGCACCACAGGTAATCCACAGCGCATAACGCTCCCGCGTAGGGGTCACCACGGAAGGTACGACAGTAGTTTTTATAAACTACCGACTCCTGTCTTGCCTTGATGTACGGAGGCAGTTCTAATCTTTCCTTGCCCATTAAATTGCAAATCTCCGTTTCTAATTCATCAGTTGGAATGACCTTGCACGAAGTAAGCGGGGACCACGTCCTGTTTCCTGCCCGAGCATGGAACTTCTCCCACATCCATGCCTCTCTATGACCATAGAAGGGCTCGAAAACCAGGGACGAAAATGGCTGGTTGCGTTGTGCATACTCAACCGTTAGGTTCAAAAACTGACTGAGCGCTTTGATTTCACTATGGGTACGGTCAGGCAATTTAGGATATTGTTCATCGAAGGTCAAATATCCTTCAGTGGACTTTCCTCTGGACAAGTCGGCTTCCCAAAAGAACCCCAAGACTGGTGTCCTATGGAAACGACCGATTTGAATTAACGTTTGGAACATCAGCGGGTTATAGTAATCCCATCCTTCATCCTTTTCCCTGCGTACCCACTTTCTCTCAGGGAATACGTAAGCGAACGGCGTACCTCGTTCTGCCGCTGCTACAATCCGGGCAACTCTTTGAAAGTAGTTGTGACCTGTTCCAGCCTCGCCACAGAATTCCACACCAAAAATGGGCCTTTCGGGTTCGCCCATGGTCACAATGACGTCTGGCTTGTCCAGATAAAGCAAGTCTTTGATTAGGTCGGGGTTCCTTACAAAATCCTTCGTGTTCGACCCGTAAATCTTATGAAACGTGCATGGGAGGTCTTGCAGAATGCTAATTTTTTTGAGGAATTTTGCATCTTCATCACTTTCCCCGTACCATAATCTAAACATGCCGGCGTCCCTTTCATTTGGGCTTTCTGAAGATAAGGATGTATTCCTCCTTCATCTTCCCCATGGTCGTTTGATATTTTCCGCGAGCGATCTCCTCTAGGAACTCGAAACCTTGTACTTGACCCATCTCTTTGAAACTTTGGTTAAGAGCCACCAATTCGCTGTTGACTATGGGATTGCCGATGACGATACAGCAGTGCCGTCCTCCCGCGAGTACCCGGAACATCTCGCGGAAGACTAAACGCATGTCCGTGTCAAACCTTTCCACCAAGCCCTTTTTGGCCCTTTGTCCTCCAATGAGTTTGCGGTCCAGGATACGTGGCTTCAAATTTTCTGCGGCAACGCCCTGAAACTGGTCGGCGAAATACTCACCAAGCCAGTTGAGGGAAAGTTTCTGATATTCGGCATACGGCACTGCGGCGATATAGGGGGGATGGGTCACTATAAGGTCTATGCTCTCATCAGGGAGAAAATCCAGGCGTCGCGCGTCTCCGGCAACAACTGTTACAGTTGTGCTTTGGTCAGAGCATTGCTCATTAAATTCCCGCATCCCCCCAGTCATAGAAACTACCTGTTGACGAAATCTCTCAAAGGCGTCGGTTATCTTTCGTTTGTTTTTATCAATCATCAGATTGCCGAAATCACTCGCGGCGTTGGAGACAGAGCGTAGGATGGCGGAGAGTGCACAGAGGAGGAAATCATGCAATTTCGGCTCTTCGACGATTTTAATGTGAGTGGTGATGATTCGCAATTCGGTAATAACCTGAGGCTGAAACCACCGGTCGGCATAGGGAAAACGGGGTGGTGGACAAATTGATGGAAAGTCTTCCCCTTTCTTTTCTTCTTCCAGGCCAAGCACCAATTGATGAGGTTCGCCTTCTCTCTGGCGAAGGAAGCGTATGTGTTTCTCCAGAGTTTGCATAAAGGGTCCAAGTACTAATTCCAATTGTTCTTCGGATATGCTTGTGACCTTCACCTTAGAAATAAGGCAAGCGAGCGGATTCAAATCCACCCCAATCGCCTTTCGCCCCAGCATTTTTGCCTCGACAAGCGTGGTGCCTGAACCGCAGAATACGTCCAGTACGGTCTCACCCGGCTGCGAATAAGTTGCGATAAGCCGGCGGGCAATCTGAGGGATGAACTTCGAGGCGTAGGGATGGAAATCGTGGGTCGCATATCGAGTATTCGCATCTACAAACTCCCAGTCCTCCTCGGCTATTGCAACTCCTTCCGCTACCTCTGCTGGCACCTCGAAAATGGTACACTCGGCCTCTGCAAGCGCAGCCGCAGCCAGCCGACAAAAGTCGGCACTAATTTCATATCCCACACTTCGCCGACCAAGTTCTGAAGCTGCCAAACAAGTCGTTCCTGAACCGAGGAAAGGGTCTAAAACTACATCTTCAGGGTTGGAGAACATCTGAATGAGCCGCCGCGGGAGTTCCTTGGGGAAAGGTGCTGGATGTCCTTTGGTTTTGGACACCGGTAGTTCCCACACGCTCCAACACACCTCTTTGATGAACTGCTCTGGAAGTCGCACATCTTCCCTGACCTCAAAGGGCCCTTCCTTTTGAAAAATCAGGATGAACTCGTGCTGAATGTTAATGTTCGCACAACCAGGATAAGGTTTTTGTTTTAAGTATTGGGTCGTACCTCGCTGCCAGAGTCCTTGCGTACCCTTCGGTTTCACCCAAATAATTTCCTTTTTTAGGGTCAGGCTCCGTTTCCGCAGCAGGTCAGCGGCGTCTGAAGGAATATGCCTAAGTTCCCCATCAGAAACGCGGGTGCCGATGACCAGAGCGAAAAAATGTCCCGGGCGCAACACCCGGCAACACTCAGCGAAGACCTTGTCCAATTCAGTTAAATATTCCTCGTAACTCTGTCCCAATCCAATTTGGGAGTTGGTACTATAGTTCTTCAAGTCCCAGTAAGGAGGACTGGTCACAATAAGCCCAATGCTATCTTCCTCCAATTCCGCCATGTTCCGCGCATCGCCGTGGTAAATCTTGGTCAATTTGCTTTCGTAGAAAAGCGTTGCCATTCCCTCTCTCCTCCTGAGCTGGGCACTCCCCAATCTCCTCGCTGTCCTACTCCAATTATACCCGTTCCTGACTGATTTGTCAAATATCTGTGGGCTGGACAATTTCAGCCCAGATTGCTCGTAGGTGAGAATTACGCAAGCACCATTAAGGGAAACAGAACCCAATGTCTTACGGAGCTGATTGAACGAGGGTGAGGCCGGCAGAAGTAAACGTTAAAGGCCCTCTTATTTTTCTGCTCCGTGCACCATTAGTATAGGCTTGTCGCACTGCTGGGCTACATCTTCAGCCAGCGAGCCAAAGAACAGCCGCGGCAGTCCCCGCGGCGATGCGGCGGCCATCACCAGCAGGTCGTGCTGTGCCGCAGCCTGGGCGATGGTCTCCACCCGGGCTTCGGTCGCGATGGCCCGGCAGGAAACGGGTTGGGGCAGTTGCTTCTCTCGGGCCCACTCCCGCAGTTCCTGCTCGGCCCCCTGCATTTGCTCTTCCGTCGCCTCCGGGGGCAGCATCTGAAGCAGGGTAATCCGATGTGGCCCTACTTGGGCGAGGGCCCGCACCACGTCCCGGAGGGGCCTTAACTCCTGCACGCTCCCTACGGGCACGAGGATGCGCTCCGTATGCAGCACCCCCGCGAAGCGCACCACAATCACCGGACACGGGGCCCTCTGGGCCACGGCATCCACCACCCGGGCGAAACTCTGCTTCGTCCTCTCCAGCGGATGCCCCAGCACAATCGCCCAGGTCTCCCGGGCCTGCGCAGTGGCTACCACCCCCCCGGCTACATCGGCCGCCACTTCCACTTGCGTCTCTACTTCCTGCCCCAGGTTTGAGGCCTCCTTGGCCGCGGCGGCGAAGAGTTCCGGGGCGGCTGTTGCGCCCTCCTCGCCACTGTCCCTCGGCTTCGGTGAGTGCACTCGCACGGCCAGCGGCCGCGCCCCGTGGTAATGGGCCAGCACCGTCGCAATTCTGGCCAGGCCAGCCACCGTCCGGGGATCGGATACCCCGAAGAGCACATAGCCTTGGGGGTTGGCCGTACGTCCCAGGGGGCCCCAGGTCCAGGGAGCCAGTTGGACGTGCTCCCCACCCACCGCCGCTTCCTTTCTTGCGTGGAGCGTTTCCCGCTGCTGTTCCCGTTCAATCTCCCCCCTGGCCTCCCCTGCTTTCATCACCGCCAACCGAGCGCAGGCTGGCCCCACCAGTTCCGAGAGTACCACCGCAGCCAGCACCACCGGCGTAATTACGACCGAGTAGGCGCCCAACGCCTCGTCCCCCTGTATCAGGAAAATGAGGCCAATGGCTACCCCAGCCTGCGGCACGAGGGCCAGGCCCAACCAGCGGCGCACCGAAATTGGCGCTCCTGAAAGGCGCGAGCCCAGATTGGCTCCCACCATCTTCCCGGCCACCCGCAGCAGGGCATAGACAGCCCCCAGATAACCGGCCGTAGCCAGGGCGGAAATCTGCAAGTGTGCTCCGGCCAGGGTAAAGAAGAGGGCGTAAATCGGCGGCTCAAAATCGTTAATGGCCCGAAACACCCGCACATCACGACGGTCCCGGTTGACGATGGTGAAGCCGGTGGCCATCCCTGTCAGCAAGGGTGACCAGTGCATCAGCCGGGCCAATTCTCCTGCCAGCAGCAGGAGGGCCAAACCCGCAGTGAGCATCTCACCCCGCCGTTTCAACCGATGCACCACAAAGTCGATGAGCAGTCCGGCGAAGGCTCCTATCACCAGTGAGCCCATAATTTCCGCCGCACTATCCGCCCCGGCCCACAGGACGGACTTACCCTCCGCTCCGACCAGGTGCCGGGCTGCGGACATGGCGATGCCGAAGATGATGATGGCCAACCCATCGTCCACCGCGACCACCGCCATCAGCGTCTTTGTCAACGGCCCGGTGGCCCGCAGTTCTCGCATCACGTGCAGCGTCGCCGCTGGCGCCGTTGCCACTGACACGGCTCCCAATAGCAGGGCCAAGGTGATGAAGTTCATCAACCCCCAAGCCGGGTTTCCCACCCGCGTTCCCCAGGCCACCAGGAACGTCCCCATTCCCACTAACCAGAAGGCGCCCGAGGTCTCCCCCAAGCCGATATATCCCACACTTTTGGCCGCCTGCCGCAGATGCCGCAAATCCAGATGCTCTCCGATCCCAAATGCAATCAGCATCAGGGCAATCTGGGTGAAGTGACCAAGTTGGTGTTGCAGGGCCTCCTCCGTAATCAGGTGCAAGCAGGAGGGCCCCAATACCACCCCTGCACAGATATATCCAGTCACCGAAGGGAGCCGCACTAATTGTGCCGCCTTCGCCGCTATGAATCCCACCCCTAACAAAATGGCCAGAGCCAACGTAACTTCCATGGGCGAACTTTCCTCTCGTCCCTGCAGAGTTCGTTGAGTAAAGCCTCAATAGGTCAACTGACCTATTGACGATAGGATAGCATAGGGGCAGGAGGATGTCAAGGGGAAGGGAAGTATAAATATGCTGGAGGTATCCAAAACCGATGGAGGAGTAGAAAAATGGGCTTTGTTTCCTCATTAGTTGTCCCTTTGGCTCGTCCGCAGCCGGATGCGGCACGGTTCATCCGCGTCTTAATGGGCGAGGAGCGAACGGATAAGCCGCCGCTGGTGGAGTACATTGTGGATGCGGTGGTCATCCGGCCCATCCTGACCGACTTCCTGGGCCGGGAATGGGTGGAGCCGCGGCCCGACGACCGCCACTCGCAGGCGGCCTATTGGGACAACTTCATCGAGTTCTGGTATCGCCTGGGCTACGATTTTGTACGGTTCGAAATGGGACTGGGCTTCCCCAGGCGGCAGGTGGTGGGCAGCGATCCCACCCGTGGCCCCGGCGGCCAGCGAGCCTGGGCCGACCAGCATCAGGGGGCTATTACCTCCTGGGAAGACTTCGAGCGGTATCCCTGGCCGGCAGTGGAAAAGGTCGATTGGTTCCCCTTCGAGTACCTCAGCACCCATCTGCCGGAGGGGATGGGGCTCATACTCTCGCACGGCGGGGGCATCTACGAACACCTCTCCGCCATCTTCTCCTATGAGGGGCTGTGCCTGGCCCTGTACGACCAGCCGGATTTGGTGGAGGCGGTGAGCCAGCGGGTGGGGGAACTGATGGAGGCCTTTTACCGAGAGATTTTGGACCTGCCCAACCTCATTGCCATCTTCCCCGGGGATGACCTGGGATTCCGCACCGGGACCCTCCTCTCCCCGGACCACCTGCGCCGATATGTCCTGCCCTGGCATCGGCGCTTCGCGCAGATGGCCCACGCCAAAGGTCTGCCCTATTTCCTCCATTCCTGCGGCAACGTGAGTGCAATTATGGAGGACCTCATCGAGTACGTAGGCATTGACGGCAAGCATTCCTTTGAGGATGCCATCATTCCAGTGGCCCAGTTTCACGCCCAGTACAGCGACCGCATTGCCTCCCTGGGTGGGGTGGACGTAAACGTGCTGGCTCGAGGGACACCAGAAGAGGTGCGGTGTTACGTGCGGAAGGTGATTGACGCCTGTGCTCCGCGGGGCCGCTACGTGGTCGGCTCCGGCAACTCCATCCCCAGTTACATCCCGGTGGAGAACTACCTGACAATGTTAGCCGAAGCCCTGCGGTAGGGCTGCTTGAGGCTCAAACTTCGAGCCTGATGTGGACAACCTTGGACTTAGGAGAGAAGCGAAATGTTTATCAGTCATTGTCACGTCGGCGCAGTGGGATTCGGTCCTAAGCGCACTCAGCCCGAAGTGGGCACGCTACCGGACTTGAACCGACTGCTGGAAGCGGCAGGCGTTGACCGGGCCGTGGTTTTTGCGCCGTTTCCAGCGGAGGGACTGGGTTGGGGGGGAGAGGCAGCAAAGCGGTTCGACGACCCCAACGAGTGGCTCTGTAAGGAACTCAAGAGATATCCCCACTTGGTTGGGTTTGCCACGATTAACCCGCGAGAATCAGACGCGCCCCAGAGGCTGCAGAAGGCGGTGGAAGCCGGCTTGGTTGGCGCAAAAGTCCATCCCCCGGTTCAGGGGCTAATCATCAATGACCCGGCCATTGACCCCTTCTTCGAGGCTGCGGAGGAGTTGAAGATACCCATTCATATTCATACAGGGGTGCATGGTGGGTTCTTGCGCCACTATGAGCCGATATTGCTGGACGAGGTGGCGCAGCGAC
>DTZQ01000509.1 GCA_012961305.1 Armatimonadota bacterium
CCAACTTCCGTTGGTTTGGTAAAGGCGGCCCAGCGTTTGAACTCTGGGCCAGAAGGCTGAGTTCCTTTCCCCCAACCAACTTGAGCCCGGTGGGATTAAAGTTAACCTTGTCAAGTTAGGCAAGGAGGCCCTACGCTACGGTGCCCTTAGTCAACTTCATGAAGATGTCCTCCAAATCGGTGGTCTGCTCGCGCACTGTGACCACCTGCACCCCTCCCTCCAGCAGGGCCTGCAGAATGTTCGGCATTTCGTCCAGCGGCCCGTCCAGTTCCATTCCCAGTCTATCCTCTTCCACCCACACGTCTCGCACGGCCGGAAACTCCCGCAGGATGGCCTCCGCCCGTTCCAACCCCTCTAAGGCCCGAATTTCAAACGCCCGGCTCAGGCCCACCTGCTCCACAATTTCGTCTAGGTGTCCGCTGACTATCAACTCCCCGGCCTCGATAATCCCCACCGTGTTGCACAGGTCGGCCAACTCCGAAAGGATGTGCGAAGAGACAAAAATGGTTTTCCCCATGGCCCGCAGTTCTTTGAGCAGTTCCCGAATTTCGATGCGGGCACGGGGGTCTAAGCCCGAGGCCGGCTCGTCCAACAGGAGCACCTTGGGGTCGTGTACCAGCGTTTTCGCCAGGCACAGCCGCTGCTTCATGCCCCGGGAGAGTTCCTCCACGAAGGAATCCTTTTTGCCCGTCAGGTCGGTCAGTTCCAGCACATCGTCAATAATCTGGGCCCGCTGCGCGCGGGGGATTTTGTAGGCCGCGGCGAAGAAGTCCAGATATTCCCACACCTTCACATCATCGTACACCCCGAAGAAATCGGGCATGTAGCCAATGACCCCCCGCACTTCCTCCGGATGAGCCACTACATCAATGCCGGCCACATAGGCCCGACCGGCGGTGGGCTTGAGGAGGGTGGCCAACATTTTAATAGTGGTCGTCTTGCCCGCTCCATTGGGGCCAATGAACCCGTAAATGTCGCCCCCGTTGACCGTGAGGGTCAAATCCTTCACCGCTACCACTTTGTCAAACTCCTTGCGCAAATGCTGCACTTCTATCATAACCATGACTTAGGTTCCTCCCTGGGCCGGTGGGGGTAAGTGCTCTCCGAAGGCACGGCTACCCCTCCTGCCGGCCGAAACGGCTTATGATGTAGCGCGGCCCGCCCAGGGCCAGCAGTCCGTAAAACAGAAAACCCAGCGGCCAGGCCGTTAATCCCAGGTCCCTCCCCCGCAACGCACTGTACAAACCGCTTAGGGTAAAGAAGGGGTTCAGTATCGGGTCCCAAGGGCTACTCCTCCATACCCTCACCGACCAGAGCATTTCCCCCACCGACACCATCAACAGGCCCAGAACTATGGCATAAGCAAGGGCAGTGGCCGTAGCCGTTTTCCGGCTGACCGTGGAGCAGTACAGCCCTATATTGGTTCCTGCCAGCCCGCACAGAGGCAAGAACAGAAGGGTGCCTCCGACCGCTACCCAGGGCACTCCTTTCAGCCCGCACAGGACTGCAAATGGCAGGTACAGCAAGAGAAGGCCCCCCAGGGGCACCAGACGGGCGTAGAGTTTGCCCTTCACTATCTCTGCACTGCTGAGGCGGGTGGTCAGGAGCAGGTCCAGAGTTCGCCGTTCCCGCTCACCGGTAATGGCGTTGGCCGTCAACCCTGGCGCCAGCACCAGGAGAGCAAATAAAAGCAGGTAGGTTAACCCCTGCCACCATTCCCAGACATAACCTCTGCTGGTCAGGCTTTCCGCCAGGCCCAGCAGACCTCTTCCATATCCCCATATTGCCACTGTGACCAACCCAGCCCCCAGACCCTTAGCCCAGCCCGGCCACCGCCGCCAACACCTCCACCCGCGCAACTCATAGCGAAATACTGGGTTGTTCCACATGGTTGGTTCCTTTCCCTGGCAAAGGTTCTGGAGGGGGTTTCACTCCACCACCACCAGCAGGTCAATCAACCCAATGTTCACTTCCCCTCCGGACGGGCGATTTTCTAAGCGTAGTTTCACGATGCCACTGGCCGGGTCGAAATAATCCTCTGGCCGGCGCAGGGGTAGGCGGTGGTATCCGACCCCCACCTCCCGTAGCATCCGCCACCGCCCCCAACGGCGGTTGTAGGCACTCACCCGCACCTTTTGGGCCCAGTTCACGCGCAAGTGCACCTCGGCAGTGTGCAGGGACCTTCTCCGGGCCTCCTCCGGCAGCATGAATTGCAGGCCCACTCGTCCCTGGGGCGATAAATGAACTGCCCCCCGACTGACGCTGGCCTCCGTCTGACCGATGACCTCCCAAGTACAGGTTTCCGGCAACACCACCACTTTTCCCTCAAGAGTACGCACCGGCAGGCTCAAGTAGAACAGGGCCAAATGGCTCTCCTCCGGCTGGTGGCCTTTAACTTGCACCTTGGTTACCGCCTGCCGGGTCCAGCCCCAAAAATTCGGACCCCAGAACTCCCCCACCTTGGGTGCCCGTAGCGTTAATCCAGGGGGGGAGGGATAGTAATACCTGCCGTTGCAGAACTCATTCAAAACCTCAGGGTCGAACTCCACTTCCTCCGGCACGGCGAGCGGAGCCTCTCCTGAAAAGAGGGGCGAAAGCAAGCGAATTTCCTTCGTTTCCCCTGGGGCGAACGTTTCCCAGTTGACGTTTATCCCCCCCACAGTCACTCCGGCCGGGGCAAAAGTGTAGAGAGTGCGGTTGGTGATGGTGCCGTACAGGTTCCCGTCTTTATACACCAGTTGGGCCTCCAGGCCCTCTCCCAAATCGGCCAGGGTCTCCACGCCGAAGAGGCGCATGGCCCACATGTCTATTTTCACCCCCCGCAGTTCCGGCACTTCCTCCTGCACTACATCCAAACTTCCCCGCTGACGGTAAGATTGGTGATAAGAAGCGAGCATCTCTCCCGAGTACTCTTTTACTGCTGGAGCCGCTCCCGGCAGGCGAAGGTCGTAACGGGCCCGTCGGGGCGAGTAGAGTCCGAACACCGTAAAGGCCGGGGCCTCCTGCTCCCCTGCCCGTCCTACGACCAGGGACAGGGAGCGCAGCCGTAGGGCCCTCCCCTTGATGTGGGAACCAATAGCATAGGCCCCGGCGGTAAACAGGGCCACAATAAGCGGGATAGTCAGCCAACTCCACTCCAACTGCCGCAGCCGTCGCAGCAGGAAATAGTTTGCGGGGACAAGCAGCAGCAGGTAGAGGAGCAGATACCCGCCCACCACGCTGAGGGATGGGGTCCTGCGGGCCGGCAGACGCGCAACCGCACTGCTCATTTTGTCGGCGTAAACCCAAAGGTTTAATTTAGCAGAGCGTTTCAAGCCCAGCACCTCATGCCAGAAGGAGACTGCTTCCGGCTGTTCCTGCAGTGGGGAAGCCCGGGGCGAGAAGGCCAGAAAATAGACCCAACCGTGCCCCCAGGGGCGGCGAATCAGCAACGGCACCTCTCCCTGGGCCAGCACCTCCCCCTCCCTCGCCCGCACTTGGGTAACGGGAAACCGTCCCTGCAGCCAGCCTACCCTCGTACCGCCGGGCCAGGGGGTGGGCAGGCTCGCCAGGGCAGCCAGGCCCTGCACTTCTATCCCCAGTAGTTCCCGAAAGAAGGGCGCGGTCAAATAGGCCGCCTCCACTCCCCCGCAGGCCACCATCCGGCCCCCGCGGCGCACCCACTGGGCCAAAGCCTGCTCTTGGGCCGGTGAAAGGGTTCGGGCCCGCAGGCCCACCAGAACTACGGCATCCACTCCCTGGTAGCCAAGCCAATGGTTAGGCAATTCCTCTTCCGAGGCATGGACAACGCGCACCTCTGCCCACCTCGTTCTGAAGGGGGACACTGGCCCCATTTCGGGCATTGTAATTGTAGGAGGATGGGGATTAAAAGCGGTCTTTATCCGTGTGCCGTTGAGGAACATCAGAGCCGACCGCTGAGGGCCGACAACCAGAACCATGCGGTCCCACCACCCCAGCAACTTCACCCCTCCCCGAACGATTTTCTTGGGGTCTCGCTCCGGCTGCCATTCCACCCCTATTTCCGGCTTCCAGGTCGTTGCCGGAAGGTAAAAGGTGTACACTTGGTGGGCGGGACTCGGCAGGTTCACCCTCCGGCAATAACGAGCAACGTAAGGAGGTTCCTGAGGGGTTTGAAAGGGAATCACCAGTTCCCCCCGCACCGGCGCTCCCTGGTTGTCTAACGTCACCCGCACGGGCATCCAAGTATACTGTTTGGCATAGCCTTCAAATCCCGCCTCTACCCGGATTTCCACCGCCCCTGCGGCCACCCCCATGCTTAGCAGCACCGTCAACCATAATCCCCAATGCCCTCTCATAAACCTCTCCTCTTTACACTCCCAGAAGGGTTAATTTCTTATTTGTCGTTGCCGGGACAATTCCTTCTTTCCCCATGCCCCTTAACGTTAAACGGATGGTACGGCCAAAAAGTTGCACTTGTATTTTTCTTACCCGAACCCGCCTCTGGACAGAGGAACTGTTCTGTGGTATACTTGAAAAGCATCTGGCTTCAGTTGGAGGGTGTGTCCTCCAAGGTGGTGGAACGAATAGCCCTAAAGTCAGCGTGGTTGTTAGCGCCAGAGCGGAACATACGGCCCTACTCAGCGATTTCGAGGCGCCGGAGGAGTTGCTGCTTTTGGTGCCCCGGAGATTATCCGGGACCATTTTCTAACCCCAGTACCTTGGAGCGTGAAAGGGGGGTACTATTTATGACCTTTACTGTGCCAGTCCTTGGCCGGATGGTTCCTGTGGTCCTGGTCCTATGGTTGGTCGCTCCTGGGGCCGCGAGTGTGGCTGACCTGCGAGCATTGGTCTCGGCCAGGCCCGAACTCATTCATCATTGGACTTTCGAGGGTCGGTACGTTCGGGAGTGCCTGACCGACAAGCAAAGCAATCTACGACTGCGCGGCATAGTCTACCCCGGAGGGGAGGAGGGAGAGCCGAACCTCCAGGAGTACGGTCCCGACAGAACCTCCCGGTGCCTGCGCCTGCGGCGCGAAGGCAGCAATAAGGGCCTGGTGGCACGGACGGCAGGCCCGGTGCGGTTTCAACGCGAAGGAACCGTCGAACTCCTGTTCCGGGTTGAAACCATTCCGCCGGGGGAGTTCAATAAAGGATGGATGGTCTTTGCCGGAAGTACGGGGGGCAATCGCCTCTACTTGGCTGGGGTCAGCCATTTCCGCGAGGTGGATGAGGTCATCGCTGGCTTTGGAAATGGCACACCCTTCCATCCGAAAGCGGAGGTGGTCATTGCCAGGGGGAGGGGGAAACCCTCCTTCGCCCGGAAGCGGTGGTACTATTTGGCTGTGACCTACAGCCACAATCTCCGCACTGGCGAGTTCATCATTAATGCCTACTTAGGTCCCCTTGGCGTGCCGGGCGCAAAACTGTCCCAGGCGGTAAATAAAGTAAAACGTCAAGGAGGCCGCACGCACCTGGGCGACCGCATCGTTTACTTTGGCTGCGCCGGCGGCCCTGCTCAAATTTTCGACGGCGCCATTGATGAAGTGGCCCTTTACGACCGTCCTCTTACAGGGGGGATTCTCGCAAGGCACTTTGCTGCTTTGGCTAAACCTGCAACTACGGAACAGGAGGTAAACCTCATGCTCACCAACCAGGCACCGCTGTACCAAGTTTCCGAAGAACTGGCCCAACGCCATGCTAACGCCTACACTAAGGAGTGGCAACATACCAGCCCTGATTTGGTGGTCTTTATCCCCCAAGCCCAAACCGGTCCCGAGACGGACAACCAACATTTCATCGTTTTCCCGTTGAAGAACGGCGACTTCTTCGCCCTCTGGACCACTGCCTATCGCGAAAGTCATCCCAACCAGCACATCGTCTTCAGTAAAAGCAAGGACCGGGGCCTCACCTGGACCAAGCCGATTACCATCGCGGGGCCGAAAGTGGTGGAGAAGGAGGGCGAAAAGACCTACGAAGGGCTGGCCTCTTGGGCCTTCCCCATTTACGTTCCTGCCAAGAACCGCATTTACGTCTTCTACCAAAAGGGCATCGGAGTTTACGACCCCCGGCCGGGCTTTACGGGCGAAATGCGTTTCATCTTCACCGAGGATGAGGGGGAAACTTGGAGCCGGGAGTACACGGTTCCCCTACGCCGCACCGCTATCATGGCCCCGGACCCGAAAATTCCCCCCAACTGGATAATCTGGCAGCAACCGGTCGAAATCACCCCGGGCCAGATACTGGGATGTGGCACCATCTGGGCCAGCGAGCAACTCACGAAGCAGAACCCGGATGCCCTGGCTGGTTCTGAATGCTGGTTTTGGCGTTTCGACAACATCCTCACTGAGGACGACCCTACGAAGATTCGCGTCACTCTGCTCCCCGACGGCGAGCATGGCCTCCGCATGCCAAAGGAACCGGGCTCGCGAATCAGCACGGCAGAAGAGCCTACCGTCGTCCGCTTGAGCGATGGGCGGTGGTTTTGCGTCTTCCGCACCTACCGCGGCTGTATCGGCTACGCGATTTCCGGGGACGAGGGACATACGTGGTCTGAGGCACAGCCACTGCGCTACTACGACGGGGGCCCGCCCATGCTCCAGCCGACAGCCTCCTGTCCTCTTTATCCCCTCGGCGATGGCCGCTTCCTGTTGACGTTTCACAACAACGACGGTACGGCCAACGGCGGCCGCCATCCCTGGGATTGGAGGCGCAACCGCACCCCCGCCTTCTACAGCCTGGGCAAGGAGATGCTCGAGCGCAGACAGCCCATCTGGTTCTCGCCCCCCATAATGTTCTTGGACAACGAAGCCCAACCCTGGGGGCCTGTGGGTCGCACCTCGGTGGCGGTCTACACCAGTTTCTTCGAGTTGGAGGGAAAGCGCTGGTACTGGTATCCCGACCGCAAGCACTTTCTCCTGGGCAAGTTCATCACCGACCAGATGCTGGCCGAGGCAGAAGAACTTTTTCCTGAGGGAAACGAGTAAGTATCTGTCCGTTCCAAAAGGAATGAGCAATGATGTTACAGGTGTTTGTACCATTTGACAAACGCGGAGGATTAGTGGTACAATTAGAAAAGAGGTATATTGCCTTACCTAAGGTTGCTGAGGAAAGGGAGGTCCCAAAATGCCTGTAGATGAGGAGTTGCTGAAAATCTTAGTCTGTCCCGAGACCCATCAGTCCCTCCATTTGGCCGGTGAGGATTTGATTGCGGAGTTGAACCGCAAAATCGAGGCGGGCGAACTGGTTAATCGGGAAGGTGACCGGGTAACGGAGAAAATTGACGCTGGCTTAATACGCGAGGACGGGAAGTACCTCTATCCCATTCGGGAGGACATCCCGATTATGCTCATTCCGGAGGCTATTCCCCTCCCTCCCGAAACCAAAGAAACCGAAACGGGAGAAACGTAAACCTGCCTGCTGCCTTTTCGGAAACCCCCGTACAGACCCCGCTGTCCGTCGGAGGCTCCCGGAGTGGAGGGAGCAGCCTTCTTTTTGTGTCCTTCCGCGTGGTTCCGGGGCTTATAGTCTAACTTAAGGGAGAGTTACCATGTACCCCAAGAACTGTAGTAAGGGATTATTCCTCGGGTGTTTCCTGGGTTTGCTGCTCACTGCGGGGGCCGAGGCCGATTTTTTGGTGGCATACCAGGTAGAATTTACCTCCGGCCAATTAAAGGGCAATGAAGAAATCATGGCCTACCGCTTGCGGGATGATGGACGGCCGGTCTGGCACAAGCCCGTAACTGCAACTCCCCAGGTGAGGGAACGAAATCCCCTGGTAGTACCCGACAACGCAGGGGGTATGATTGTCGTCTTCGAGGCCCAGTTAGCCGGTGGCGATTTGGGAGGAACGAAACTGGTTCTGGCGCAGCGGATTTCCGCCGAGGGAGCATTGCGGTGGAACAAAGGTGAACGGGCTTCCCTCGTGGCCCTGAGGGCGGAGCATCCCGTAGCCATCAGCGACGGCCAAGGCGGCTGCTTTGTGGCCTGTGAGGTGCAGAGCGAGGACAGTGTGGACATTGGTGTACAGCACATCACCGCCGAAGGCACTATGCTGTGGGGCCAGACCTCCAAGGACCAGAAACACACCCTGATTCCGGTGCTGTTGGGCCGCAAGGATGCCGATGAGCACCATCCTGCCCTCCTGGCCGATAAGGCGGGAGGTGTGTGGGTAGCCTTTGAAACCCATCTGGGTGGGGGAAGGGACGTTGACCTCTATGCCCAACGAGTTTCGGCCCCGGGCAGGTTGCTGTGGGATACGGGCCGGAAAGGCACGGTTGTTTCCTCCACCAGACTGTTGGAACGGGAACCGGTATTGGTTCCCGGCCTCCGGGACAGCGCGCTGGTCATTTTCGAAGCCGAGTTCACTGAGGGCCGCTACCAGGGCGACGTTGACATCCTGGCCCAACGACTGTCTGCCGAGGGCGAGTGCCTGTGGCACGATGGAGAACGACCTTCCCTCGTCTCCTCCATCTCAGTCCTGCGGGAGCGTCATCCGGCAGCCGTGAGCGACGGTTTGGGGGGAGCCCTGGTGGTCTTTCAGGGCGAGTACCGCGGCGGGGAATATAAGGGGGACGTGGACATCCTCGCCCAACGCATCAGCAGCCGGGGAAATTTGCGCTGGAACGAAGGGAAGAAACCCACCTTCGTCGCCTCTTCCCAACTGCTCGAACGCCAACCACGGGTGGTCAGCGATGGACGCGGGGGGGCCATAGTGGTGTTCGAAATTGAAGTCCGAGGGGAACGCCTGGCAGGTGCACGAGCAGTTATGACTCAACGTCTCAGCCGGGAGGGGGAACGCCTGTGGAACGAGGGTAAGAAATCCTCCCTCGTGGGCATCCAGTGTGTGAGTCCGGGAATTGCCCCTGATGGTGAGCGGGGGGTGGTCGTAGTGATGGAGCAGCAGGGGGGCAAGGAGACTGAAATTGTGGCCCAACGCATTTCCTCTGATGGCCAAATGCAATGGGGTCAAACCTCGGACAAAGGTCGAACCACAGACGAACCGCTGAAATTAGGCCGTCCCTTGCCCGGCTCCCTAACCCATCCGGCTGTGACCCGCGCCCGGCTCCCTCAGCGGTGAGGTGGATTCACTCCTGTACCACATACACCCGTTTCATTACATCGCCGACTTCCACCCGGTCCACCACCTCCATTCCCTGGATGACCTGGCCGAAAAGGGCGTACTGCCGGTCCAGTTCTGGCACGGGCGCCAGGCAGATGTAAAACTGGCTGCCGGCGCTGTCCGGGTCGGTGGGCACTCGGGCCATGCCGACCGCCCCCCGGCGATGGGTGAGCGTGTCGCTGAACTCACATTTGATGGTGTAGCCGGGCCGCCCGTGCCCACCGGCCGCTCCCGCCAGTTGGGGCCCTTGCTCAGCGGGTCGCCGCCCTGAATGACAAATCCCTCCTCCCGGCGGTGGAAGCGAGTGCCGTCGTAAAATCCTGCCTTTACCAACTTCAGAAAGTTGGCCACGGTGAGGGGGGCTTCCCTGGGGTACAACTCGAGGTAAATGGTGCCTTTGTCCAACTCAATGGCCACCACCGGGTTGGCCAGCGCGGGGAAGGGTTTTTCCTTTGGGGTCGGAGGGACTTCCTCCGGGGGAACGGAGGGGGGAGCCCCGGCGAGCGTTTTCGCGGGAAGGGGCCTCCTCGCCGGGGCTACGGGTTGGGCCGGGCGAGCCTCAGCCGGAGCAGCGCGGCCGGCGGTTCGACGGGGTTCACCCCGCAGCGGGGTGATGACCTCTGCCGCCGGGGGCCTCTCTTCCCTCGGCTCCGCTACCCAGCCTGCCCGAGTATCCACCAGCACTCCCAGGCGCCACCGCAGGACATCCAATTCCTCTGCCAGTTCCGCCAGGCGTCGGGTTGCACAGGCGAAACTGCGCGCCCGTATCAGGTCGCCCAGTTGGTCCCAAGCCCGTTCCAAATAGTCCGCCTGCCGCCGAAAATAGGTCAAATCCGGCGCCTCGGCTGGCACCTGTGGGAACAGTTCTTGGACCCCCTCGGCCAAGTCCTTAAGCCGTTGGCTGGCAGCCAGTAATTCCTTCATCCGTTCCCGCTCAGCGGGAGAGGCCGTGCGTTCCCCTGCCAAAGCCAGCGAACGGCAAGAGGTGAAAGTGACGATCACGGCCGATGAACGGGCCAAAGCGGGCGAGATCGGGGAGATCATCTTGGTGGCCATGAATGGCGCCTCAGGATACCTCTAAAGCTCCAGCCTGTTACCTTTTATGGAGAACATATA
>DTZQ01000510.1 GCA_012961305.1 Armatimonadota bacterium
GCATATCTGACCTGGACTGACCGCAACCCGCCAAACCAAAAAGACCAGCACCCCTCCATTAACACCCGCGACTTTCGGTATTTTCGCTTCCTCCCAACGGAGGCGAAGGCCCCACCAGGAGTGAAGCGGGAAGGTTGGACCTTTCGCACCGCTTTTTACACCGCCACCCTTGACCCCGCCCGCGACCTGCTTGTGGAACTCAGGCCCCCGGATGTGGAGGAAAACCTGTGGACCAAGCCTTGGACTTTCCAGGCGCCGGGGCATGAGGGCTTCGGAGAGCCGAGGGTGATGGCCGGACCGGTGGCGACAACGGTGGTGGTGCCTTTTGCTTCGGAGCAGGCAACGGGCGAGTCGCGGTACACTTTCTTTGCCCGCTACCCGGCCCTCAAAATCGCTCGCTGCTACCAACCGCGCCGGCCGCTCACCGTTCACTCTGCCCAGGAAGGGTGTAGCCTGCCCCAACGGGGCGGAACTTATGCCCTTCAAGGGGGAACGGGGGCCTTGGTGGAGCGAGGTTTGCTCCACAACAGCACCAAGTACCGGGATTTGCTTTTTGGCTACTCGGCGGCTCATCCGGGGCCGGAGAATGCGAAGCGGGTCGGCTGGTTCGATTTTTCCTGGCCGGAGGAGTACGGGGCCGGTTTGGGTGTGGTCCTCGAAGAGCGCTGGAGGACAGCGAAAAGCCGCGTTTATGACGTTACCCGCTACTACGACGGGGCCGATTGGATTAACGTGTTCTACGTTTTTGACACCGAGACCACGGTCGCGGGCGAGCAGCGGTCGGTCCTCTACCTTGTGCCGCATGGGTATCTCAATTTCGTTGGGCCCGAGGTGGTGCCTCCCGCTGCCGTTTTGTGGCGGGAGGTGCGGCAGAGGTTTACGGTGCGCTGGTGGCCTTAATCTCCTGCCGGAGCGAGTTGCAGCCTCCATTGCCAAAGGGGAAGGATTATGCGCCTGCTCATTACGGGAGCAGTGGGGGTGCGGGGCTTCACGGCGGAGCACCCTTTCGCTCCCTGACGGAAAACCTTTCCAGCATCCCCTCCAGCAACTTTTGGCTCTCCCTGAGGGCCTCCTCGACGTCCGGCTCCTCCAGTTCAAGGACCAGCGGGCCGGCGAAGGCGGAGCGATGCACATACCTCAACAGTCGCTCCCAATGGAGCACTCCCCGGCCCACCGCCCGATGGTCGCGGAAGTCACCCGCCCGGACATCGTGCAGGTGAAAACTGAACACCTTCGCGCCCAGGCGTTCTACCAGGGCCAGCAGGGTATCATTGAGCCGCTGGACTCCTTCCAGCGTGCCGCGCAGGGCAGCCGGCATGTAGGCGACGAGATGTCCCACGTCCACGCACGCCCCGACGCTTTCGTGGGCAACGTCCTCTATCAGCCCACAGTAGTCCTCCACGGTGTGCGGATAGCCCGTTTCCAGGGCAATTTTAACCCCCACTTCCCCGGCAAAGTCGCCCAGTTTCCGGAAGGTGTCCACCATTTCTTCCCAGTAATCGCGGGGCTTCAGAAACGGGCGGGCGTTGACGTGGACGACGCTCACCGTTCCTCCCAAATAGGCCGTGGCTTCTAAGGTCACCCGCATCTGACGCCGGGCCTCGCGGCGAATGCCGGGGTTGTGGGTAAACAGGGGCAGGTGGATGAAGGGCGCGTGGATGCTGAGGTAAACGAAATCGGCCACTGCAGCCCGCAGGCGTTCTCGCTCCGCTGGGCTCAACTCCTCGAACCAGAAACCCGCCAATTCGCCAATGCTGTGCCGCGCTCCGGCGAAGGCCAGCAGTTCCACGCTGCGCAGGCCCAACTTCCGCCCGGCCTCTAAAGCCGCCCACAGGTCGTAATTGGCCAGGCAAGCCACGCTAAAGGCAATTTGCTCCGGTCTTAACATGTTTCATTACAGCCACCGGTCGAAGAACTGGTAGGCCACTGGGCCGTGGAACTGGTGGCCGCCCTCAAAAACATCGTGCAGGCATCGCTCCGGCACGCCGGCCGCGGTGTAAATCCGCTGTACCTGGGCAAAAGCCTCCTGAGCAGTCTCTACGGGAAACCCCTGGTCCTGCACCCCACTCTCAAACAGCACGGGCCGGGGAGCAATCAATCCCGCTACTTCGGCCATATCTCCGTAGCGGGCCAGACCGGGCACATATTGGGAGCCGCAGAAGTTGCCCTTACTGATGGCGTAGGCGTGCCAGGTGCTCAGGTAACAACTGATACAGGCGGCCTTGCCGACCGCGCAGCGATTCCAGGCCTCCTAAGAACCAGGACTCAAATTCAACAATGGCGATGAGCGATGGCGTTTGAGGCTGATATACTGCCAACAGGATGCCCAAAACCCGGAGCGTCCCATCGGACATGTTCAGGGCTTCGAACGTCCAGAGGTTTTTCAGGCCCACATCTTGTTTGAACTGAAGCGTTTCCTTTCTCCCCAGGGATTTATACTCCACTCGTTGCGTCCCCGACCGACGCCAACAAGTTGCAGAGGCGCTCGTAGGTTTGCTTATCGGGCCCGGACAACTGGTTGATACGCTTGAGCACCGCCGCTACATTGCTACCGTCGCTCTGTAGGGTTCGACCCTCGTTGGGGTCCGGCTCCTGCCATTCCCGAATGCGCTTAGGCGAAAGAGAGTAACGTCGAATGCCAGTGAGGGCATCGTAAACCGGGCGAAACTCCGCCGACGTACTGCCGCAATCCCACCCCTTGTAGCAAAGGCCATCTGTACGGAGTGATTCAAACTATCCGCCACAAAAGATAGCGCATCCACGAAGTTGCTTTTGCCCGCACCATTGGGGCCCACCAGCACCGTTAACCGTTTCAAGTTCACTACTACAGAGGCAAGGCTTTTGTAATTTCGGATTTGCACCTGCCGAATCATCGTCACCCTTCCCTTTCCTTTGGAAGCAGGCGATGAGCCAATTTCCCCTCCAAGACCTTAGTTCCGGTGAAATGCTGCGTCACAGGCGCGTCTCGTCCACCGTCCCTTCATCATTATAAGGGCTTCTCCGTTCGCTGTCAAGATCGCACCTAACTACCGGGGCCCCTCGCCGGAGGGGGTGTCTCCTGCGGACGGGGGGCCGGCGGTAGGGGTTGATACACTACCAGAGGCTGGCGGTAGGTGTCGGTAACCACCTGACAGCCGTAAGCCTGCGGCATTTGCCAAAAGGCCGGGGCTAAAAGGTAACCCAGCGACCCGCGGTAGTTGTCCGGGTAGTATTCCAAATGCTTGGGTTCATCCTCCCCCGGACGGCGGATAATCACGCTCACCGGAGACAAAATGCGCAACCCCGGCGGCTGCCTCTCCTGCCGCTCTGGAACTGCATACAACCCGCTGGGCACCAGCAGCATGTACAGGCAACGACTCAAAGGGGTCTCCCGGAAGGTACATGAAACCCGCAGGTCTGCAGGCACGGATTCGTCCACGATGAGCCGCAAGTTGGTCAGGGCGTCCAATTGCTTCAGGCCCACCGTCAGGGGAACGTTGACCAGATGCAGGGTAATGGGTTGGAGCAAATGCTGGGCCGGCACCATTAAAGCCGCCTCCGGCAGGTCGCCCAGGTTGGGCAGGGAGACGTAGCGACGACGGTCAATGGTGATGTAGTAGGTGCCCTCCTGCTGGGTCATCTCCAGTCCCACCGTTTGACAAATCAATTGCAACGCCCGCTCTAACGGCTGCTCAGTCAGGGAAAGGGTTACCGGCACGTCAAGGACTCGGGGGTCTACGATGATGTTTACCTGCGCCTCTCGGGCTAAGGTCAGGAGCAACTGGCGCACGGACATTTCCGAAGCATTCAGGGTAACCCGTCGCTCTGAGGGGGGGGTCGCTTCCGCCTGGACCTCCACGACCCCCGTCCCCATCAAGCACAAAATTATGGCGAACGCTCGCCAGAGTGCTGAAAAGTTCATGGCTCGTCCATCCTCCTCTTGCCGAATGAATACCAGGCCCTTCTGGGTCTTACCTAACAGGGTTTAATCCTCGGAACCGCTTGCTTACCTCCGTCCACATAGGCTGTTCCCCCAGCAAAATCGGAGGTCGGTTGGGTCCTGTAGCCGGTTTCTCCCCCCTGCCATTATAGCAAAAACCAGGAGGAAAGTCAAAGAAGGGAGAAATTTCTTTCGATAAAGCCGCCCGCAAGCAGGATTTTGCCGCTGGGGGGGGAAGTAATTATACAATGCGTGAAGCATAAAGCGTAAAACGTAAAGCGTAAGAGGGAGGAAGAACCTTGCAGCGGATTTTCGCCCTGGTTGTCATCTGGTTTTTCACCGTTGCGGCTGGGGCCGAGCCGGTCGGCGTCTGGGTGACCTTCGGCCACCGGGACAGGGAACCGAGGGAGTGGAAGGGAAACCTTGTCCTCGTGGGCGGCGAACTGCTCCGTTTGGAGGGGTGGCATTTCGAGGAGGGGGACACAGTGGAAGGTGCGACTTGGCAGGCGAAAACTACCCGTCGGGCAGGTCGCCGTCGGCCCAACCAGCCTCCGCTGCCGGTGCAGCCTAAAGGTCTTGTGGCGGTCCTGCGCGGGGACCCAGAGACCCAGATGCAGGTAACCACCTCCCAGGGAACGTTTTCCCTCCGGCTAACTGACCTGCGCTATGGCGTACCGGTGACTGCCCTGGAGGGCCAAGTGCGAATCGAGCGGGTGCCGGTGGCTGTGACTGCGCCAGCCCAGTCCTACGCCCGGGCGCTGGAAGACCCGCACCTGCTCCCTGGCCGCCATGTGGTTCCCCCCCGCATCCCGGACGAAAACGTAGGCAACTCGCAGGAGGACCGTCCGGCCCTCGCGGTGTTGCCCGAGGGAACGGTATGGGCGGCGTGGACTTCCTATCTGAACGAAGCCACCGACGTGCGAGTGGCCCGCTTTGACGGGGAGCGATGGACCGAGCCAGAGGTCATCGTGCCGCGAGGAGACATAGGTTACTTAACCCTGGCCGCAGTAGGGGAACAACTCTGGTGCGTTTGGTCGGCGCAGGTGGACGGGAACTGGGACCTTTTCGCCCGCGCCCGCGGCGAGGCCGGCTGGGGCCCCATAGCCCGGCTGACCAGCGACCCCGGTGCCGACCTCTTCCCCCGCTTGGCCGCGGATGCGGCAGGAAGGATGTTTCTCGTTTGGCAGGGGGTACGCTGGGGACGTTTCCGGGTTTTGTTCCGGACGGGCGAGAGAGGGAAGTGGGGGCCGGAACGGTGTGTGGATGAGGGTGCAGGCAACGAATGGCTGCCCAAAGTAGCCCCTGATGGACGCGGCGGAGCCTGGATAGTCTGGGACACCTATGCCCAGGGTAACTACGACGTGCGCCTGCGCCACTTCGACGGGCAGTCCTTCGGCGAAGTAATTGCCGTGGCCGCGACGCCTCGCTTCGAGGCCAATGCGGGTGTGGCCGTGGGGCCACAGGGAGAGGTGGCCGTGGCTTGGGAGTGGTCGGGGCCGAACTGGGGCAAGGATTTCGGTCGCTTCGGCAGAAAAGGCACCACTGGGCTTTACCCCTCGCGGAACCTCGAGGTGGCAGTGTACAGGGGCGGGCGCTGGCTCCAGCCGCCGGGCGAGGTAGCCGAAGCCCTGCCGCCGGGCCAGCGCTCCCATTTGGGCCAACCCCAGCCGGCCTTCGACGCCCAGGGTCGGCTGTGGCTTTTCTTCCGGCGGCGGCGGCTGAAGTACTTTTCGCCCTGGAATCGGGGTATCTGGGAAACTTACGCCACCGTAGCCACCTCCCAAGGCTGGCAGTCAGCAGTCTATTTCCCCGGCAGTGCGGGGGGCTGTGGAGCCTGGACGGAGGTGGCCTCAGACCCCCAGGGCCGCTTTTGGGTGGCCTGGAGCACGGACCAGCGCCCCTGGCGCCGGCCCATTCCCTTAAAGTGTGAAGTAGCCGCCGCCCTGTTTGAGCCGGCAGCCGCGCCAGGCAAAGCCCCAACTTGGGAGCCACGAAGGGAGCCGGAAGTGCCTTCGCCGGCCCTCATTCACCCCCAGGAACCGGCGGACATCGCCCGCTTGCGGGCGCAGGTCTGGCAGGTAGGCCACCGGGCGTACCGCCTCTTCCGGGGCGATATCCATCGCCATACCGCTATCTCCTGGGATGGACCTAATGACGGAAGTCTAATAGACCTCTACCGCTACGCCTTAGATGCAGCAGGTTTGGACTTCATTGGAGCCACAGACCACGTTGGTTGGGGCGTGGCCGACCGGGGCAATCCGGAGTACCCCTGGTGGCGCACGGAACAGTCCTGCGATGCCTTTCGGCGTCCGGGCCAGTTCCTGCCCCTATACGCTTACGAGCGCAGCATTCCCTGGCCCTTCGGGCACCGCAACGTAATTCACCCCCGCCGGGGCATTCGGCCGGTGACGACCTTCCTCACCCCGGAAGGGAAAATCGCTCCCGATGACACCCGCCGCTTCTATGCCGAACTGCGGCGCACCGGGAGCATTGCCATGGCCCACACTTCGGCGACGGTCATGGGCACCAATTGGGCCGACAACGACCCGGAAGTGGAGCCGCTGGTGGAGATTTACCAGGGCTGTCGCCTCTCCTACGAACAGGCTGGTGCGCCACGAGCAGCAAAGCGGGGAGGCGAATTTGAGCCGGGGTTCGTGGCTGAGGCCCTGGAAAAAGGCTACCGGCTGGGCTTTCAGGCCTCCTCCGACCACGTCTCCACCCACATCTCCTACTTCTGCTTGTACGCAGAGGAACTCTCGCCCCCGGCGCTGTTGGAAGCCATTCGCCAGCGACGGGCCTACGGGGCAACGGACAACCTACTGGTGGAGTTCTCCGCCCGGGACGAGAGCGGGGAACATCCTTTAGGTGCGGCCTTCCGCCCGCGCGGACCAGTTCGCTTCCACGTGCGGGTCGTGGGCACAGGGCCCCTCAAACAGGTCGTAGTCATCCGCAACAACGAGGTGGTGTACACCCGCAAAGGCGAAGGGCCGGAAGTCACCTTTGAATACCGGGACGAGGCCCCACCGGCAGGGCCGGCCTTCTACTACTTGCGGGTGGAACAAACGGACGGCCAGTTGGCCTGGGCCAGCCCCATTTGGCTGGAGACCGCCCAGTGAACGCCCAGAGGAGGAACGACCAGGCCCAGTCCCTTTCCAGGGATGGACCCCTATTTGGAAGACCAAACCCTTTGGCCGGAAGTGCATCAGCGGTGCTTCCGCCAAGCGGCGGAACTCAAACCGACTTACCTGCTGCTGTGCTGAGGTAGGTCTAAATATGCTCAATGTGGGAGGAAGGTAGAAAGGGAGTTCCCCCAGGTGGCCATCTCCATCCTGGCCTATCACTACACCTGCAAGCCGCCCCGACACGTGAAGCCCCGTCGGTACAGGTGGAGGAGTGAGAACTGCGGATGCTTGGGAGCAGGTAAGTGGGGAAGGTAAGGGCAGGAACAACGATGAATGAAAGAGGAGAGGGAGGTAGAGCATGGCTTCCACCGGACGCAAGCCCAACCTCCTCTTCATCACCACCGACCACCAGCGGTATGACTGCATCGCCGCCCACGGGAACCCGTGGATGCACACACCCGTCCTGGACCGATTGGTTCGGGAAGGGGTTGGTTTGGAGCGGTATTGAAGTTAACCTGGTCGGCTAACTACGAACTAACTACCAACAGCCGATAGTTGAGCGGCTCGATTTCTACCTGCAACTGTCCTCCGGCGGAGGCAATGACTTGCCCGGTGAAAGCGTCCCTGAGGTGCGGTGGGGTGCGGAATCCCAATTGAGCCCAGTCTATCCTCAGCCTTGTCACCTGGGGCTGGCGGGTCAGGTTGACCAGGCACAGAAGGGCCCGCCTTCGGGATAGGGGCTCCGGTCCCTTCACCAAGTAAACGGTGCACTTCACCGCTTCGCTCTGTCCGGCAATGAGGTCGGCATTCCTCCAGTAGGGCAGGAACTGAGCCTCGGCGAAGCCAAATTCATCCAGCAGGCGATAGACCCGATTGACGTGCTCGCGGTCGCAGAAGATAGGCCACAGGTTGAAATCATGCAGCAACGCCAGGCCCACCACTTGCGGCGTCAGTTTTTCCCGCTGCTCCGGGGTGTGCAGTTCGGGCAGGAAGAAGGGCCTCACCCCCAAGTTGTGGCCCATGAACTCCGTCCGGATGTGGTCCAGGGGCATCACCTCCAGGTAGTCGTCCTTCACTCGCCCCCAGAACTGCTCGCCGTCCAGATAGGCGTCGCAGAAACTGATGACGGGCACCAGCGGCCGGAGGGAGGTGTGCGCAATCATGAAAGTGTCCTTGCCCCGCTCGCGTCCATACTCCTTGAGCATGGTGTAGATGCGCTGGTACAGTTTGCGGGTGGCGAAGAAAGGATAAGTCGGGCGCACCTGGCCCGCGCGCTCATAGCCCCGCCCGTAGGTCCCCATGATGCTTGGGAAAACCCCCGTCGAGTCGTGATAGAGCCCGTCCAAATCAAACTGCCGCACATAGCGGGCGTTTTTCCAGACGATGAAATCAATCCAGTCTGGCTGGGGGTAGAGGCCCAGCAAGTGGGTTCGATAGGGCGTACTGTCGCCCATGCGTCCGTTTTTCCACTCCTCGAGGTAAAAGGCCTCCGGCGCGTTCGGGTCGAGACACAGCAGAAGGGAGTAAGGCACCACCTTCTTCCCCTCGCCCTGGAGCCGCTCCACCAGAGCGCGGTATTTCGCCGGGTCCTTGGCCTCCGGATAGCCGTGATAGGGCATCAGGTTCCTGTCCACCCATAATATCGCTACGTTGCCGCCCACCACTGGGGGCAGTCCCCGGGCGTAATCGGGCTCTCGCACGAGCCGGGGCCAGCGCCAGCGAACCTTCGGCTTCACCGGTGTAGCCTGCAGCCCGAAGGTGAACCGCCACGGGCGGGGCAGCCGCCAGCGCTGGCGGGCGAAGGCCCAAATCACGTTCACCTGTTCCCCCGTGCGCTCAACGCGGAACCCATCTTGGCCGTCCACCTGTGCCCAGGCCTCATCTGATTCGCAAAACGCCGTTAGCCCCCGCTCCTCGTTGCCCAGCCACCAGTAAACCACGCCTCCCGTCTGCACTACCGTCCCCTCGCCCGCGGGCAATGTCCCGCGCAACGTAGCCGGATCGCCGGGATAGTAATCCGTCTTCGCTGCACCCCAGAACGCGCCTGGCAATTCCCCGACCGGATAGCCAACGGCTAAGTAGTGCAGCGATACCTCGCTGGCGCGAAGGGGGAAGACCAACTCCAGGGCCTCAACTGCGACCCCCGGCCGCGGTTCTAAGGTGAGGTCGTAGCGCAGCAACCCGTCGAACTCGGCCGTTACCTGCCAGCGCAGGGTCCCCAGTTCGCTAACGGCCGAGCCTTCCCCCTGCACCTGCACGGTGTTGCCCCTGAGCGGCGAGGCTGAGGCCGAACGCCACTGGACGGGACGTCCATCCACCTGACAGCGCAGTTTAATGGGCGCGGCCAACAGTTCCACCCCTGCGGATTCGATTTGTACCGGCAAACCCAACGCGCCCAGTTCGTAACGCCGCCCCCACACTTGAACGCCTTTGGACCTCGCCTCCACCGGCGACCAGGGAGGCGGAGGAGTGGTCGGGCAGCCAATGCGGTTGCCGCGCCACACAGGCGGGCCGGGCGAGACCAGCCGAACAATGGTTTCATCGGTGCGGCCGGTGGCTTTGTCCTGCAGGTTGATGCGCACCTGGTAAGTTCCCTGGGGCAGTTCCGAGTAGGAGAGGAGGGCCTGGGCCTGTCTGGCCTTCAGGCGTTGCAGGGATGCGGGTTGTGTCCCTGCCGGGGGTTCCAAGCGCACGGTGCCGGTCAACTGCTGTACCCGGTGGCGGGGATTGAGGTCCACTTCCACGCGCAACTGGCTTTGGGAGGGGAACGGGCGCACGGCTGCCCAGGAGACGAGTGGCGTCACCGGGTTGGGGACATCTTCACCGGCGGCGCGTTGGCTGGCCTGGGCGTAGAGCCATTGTACCTCGCGCTCCGTCAATGCCCGGTCGTAGAGGTAAAGTTCGTCCACCAGCGACTGTGCGTTGCGGGGCAGGTGCCAAGGTCTATCGCCCAAGTAAAATCGGTCGCCCACCTGCGCTGGCCGCCGCGGCCAGGGACGGCGGGCGGAGGGTTGGCCGTCCAGATACAGACATATCTCGCGGCGGCTCCAGGTCGCCACCAAGTGATGCCACTGGCCGGGCCTGAAGTGACGCACGCTGTGGCTTACCCGCGTCCATACATCTGTGCGGTCGCTGGTGAGCAACATCCCCCCATAGTAGGGGGCGCAGTAAATCAGCAGCCATCCCTGGGCCTTCGCCTCGAAGAACACATGGAACTTGTTGTCATCGCCTGACCAGTTCTGGGGACAGACCCAGAATTCAATGCTGCCCTCCTCGAGCCGAAGGTTCCCCTCAACGGCGTAACTCACCCAGCCAAGACCATCGCCAGAGAGCAGTGCCAACCCCCGCTTGCCCGGCGCAAACTTCACTTCTCCCCCCTCCACCACGCCGGTCCCGCTCCCCACCGCGCGGGCCTCTACCGTGCCCTCGAAACCGGCGTAGAAGGTAACTCCCGCTTCCACCCTGCCCGGCACAACCGCCGGGAGCAGCATCAGCAAATAACGAAGGTGGTTGCCCATGATGACCTCCTCTACTCCCCAAACTGGAAGGCGAACAGTTTGGCATTGCGCATTAGGAAGTGCAGTCGTATCGTTTTGCCCTGCAGGGCGGACAGGTCCTCCTTACCCTGCCAACTCACCCGCTGGCGGATGAAGTTGCCCCGAATCAAATCGCACTCCTCAGCGCGATAGCCAGGCAGCGGGCGGTTACGCTCATCCCGAATCTCCACCCTCGCCTGGCCGGTCGCCCGGCAATCTATGTTCAACTCCAGATGCCGACCGGAAAAGCGAAGGGGTGGCGTGGTCAGCCATCCACCCTGATAATCGGCGTCCACGCTCATGAACCCATCCAGCCGCTGCACGGCCAAGTAAATGCCGCCAATGCCGCGCAATTCTTTCAAGCCCACATACTCGCCGTGGCTGTGGGCAAAGGCGGTGTAATACTGGTAAATCTCATCACCCCTCCGAATCATCCCCAAGAGCATGTAAATGGAGCCTCCTTCGGGGCCGCCGCGAAGGCCCAGGGGGATGTAAGGGCGACGCTCGGGACGGTGGAAGGTCATGCCCTCACGACTCACCGCCAGTTGGACCTCCAAAAGCCCGTCGTTGGGATACTTGCCCTCAGGCGGTTCGGGGAAGTGGTAGTAAATGCTGGGGAAGGCCAGGTAAACCTCCTCCGCCCAGGGGTATTGCACCACACAGGGGGTGTAAATGTCCGTGATGGGCGGGTCGTGTTCATCGTAACTGATGGCATGGTGAAACTCGTAACTCGGCACCGGCACTTTATCCTCGCCCCAGATGTGATAGGGCTTCACTGATTGGTCATAAGGCCAGGGCTCCAGCAGGTTCTCTATCTCAATCCTCCCCATCTTGCGCCAGGGTGCCCAGCAACGCACATAGGCCACATACTTGCCCAGGCGGGTGTCGTAGAAGACTTGGTTTTGCGTGTCGGGCACCAGGGGCAGCAGGCGCTGCGGATGTGTCTGCCAGCGGAGGCCGTCGGCGGAATAGGCGATATAAACGCCGCCCTTCTCAGGGTCAGGCCAGCCGATGGTCAGCAAAGCCTTGTAGCGCTGTTCCGGGGAAGCCTGCGGGTCGAGAAAGACGCTGTTGAGTTCCCCCTCAACGAGCACGATGTTGTTGTCCAGGTGACCGTTGAAATCCACCAAGCCCAATCGGGGCTTCTCCCAGTGGATGCCGTCCTGGGAAGTGGCGTAACAGAACGACGTGCGCCCCCGCTTGCCGTCCTTGCCGAGGGAGTGGGCACGATACCACATCTTGTAAACGCCCTCATCATCTATCACGGTGGCGTACGCGCCCATCCAGCCTTCCTCCCAGGGGTACTCACCCTTAATGACGAGTCCCCGTTTTTGAGGTGGATTGACGGACAATCGGATGCCCTCCGCTTCAGCGCTGAAGCGGTAGTCAATGAACAGTTGCTTGCGGTTATTCACCTCAATTACCTCCTCATTCTGCCGTCCACCGAGGGCTATGCTCACCAAGTAAATGCTCAAGGGAACAAGTCCCAGGGGAAAAACACTCCCCATGGATTTTGTCCTTTTAGATGCCTCACCGATTTTGTCATCCTCCTTGCTTTGCGGCTTCATAGGCCGCGGCCACGATACGTTGGTTGATTATCCCGTCTTCGAGGGTCACCTCGGGGACCGCCTCCCCCTGGACACAGGCCAGAAAATGGGCAAATTGCTGCGGTTAACCGGTCTGGACCTTCACGGGGCATAACGAATCCACATCGGACTCGCCCAAGCCAACTTGCCATCGGCCTGCTCAATGCGCACGTAGTAGTAACTCATCTGACCCACCTTCGGTGCGGTGTCCGTCCAAGTAAACTGCACCTCCGTTTGATTCGGCGCGGTGGTGTAAACGTATTCGTTGTCCCGTACGATGGCAATTCGGGCTACCGGCGCCGTGCCCACGACAGAGATGTCCAGTCGCGGCGGGGCTGAAGTGGTGAACTCGTCCCCCATCAGATGTTCACCGCTGCGCACCAAGAGCAGGATGTTGTCCATCGCCCCGTAGCAGTGCCGTCGCTTGAAGGCCTCCAAAATGGCCTCCCGGGTCGGGCTTTCGGCGAACACGGTGCCGTAACTGAGGTGGGTACTGACGTGGTCACTGCTCACCTGGAAGCCCAGACGGTAGCCCTTGGCCAGCGCGTTCCAGACGAACCCGGCTGGCCGGTAGCCACCTATGCTGTCCTGGGCGTCCTTGGCCGCCAGCGGGGCCTTCGGTTCCTCGTAGTTCTGGCGATGGCCTTGGTAGATTTCCACTACCGGTTCCACCTGCGGGTCGTTGTCGCGCCAGTCGGTGCCCATGTTGGTAGCGCTGGTGTGCGAAGAACAGATGCCATCGAAGAACTTAAGGTAGGCAAATAGCCGCTTCACGTCCGGCGAACCCCGCTCGGGAGTGCCCATCAGGTTCTCTCCCCCCGCCCGGGGCAACGTCCGAATGCCCCGCCGGGCGAACATCACGTTGCGGTGCCCACTCGGATAGCGCACACTACGCTCATAGGTAAACATGGGGATGAAGGTCGGAGGATGGAAGAAAATATCCGTCTGCTTTTGGGTCAGCCACCAAGTATACTCGCGGCCACCGCCGTTGTCGTGGTCGCCGCTGCCAATCCAGTCCAATCGGGCCACGTCCAATCCATAGCGCCAAATCTCCTCGAGGGGGCCGTCCTGGTCGCGGTGACTGCTGATTTCCGTGTGACGGTGGAACTCACCCCGCAACAGTTGGTAGGTTCTTCCGCCCACCCTCACTCGAAAATCCCGCAAGCGCTGCACCTCTCGTGCTTCCTTGGGATGAACCGGCGGGGGGAAGGGCCCTTTTGCGGGGGGAATGTCGGCCAGTTGCGGGGGTTGTACCGGTCCCTCCGCCGACAGCAGAGTGGCGTGCAGGTCGTTGTTACGGTTAGGGCCCCGGACGCGCGTGCGGGCGTCGCTGCTGTAAAGAGCCAGCAGACCTGCCCCTCTAAGCGGCACTAAGGCGGGGCGGTTGTCCAGCAGGTTTTCGGAGTTGGGAACGAGTATAGGGTCCGCCCAGTGGTCGCCCTGATAGTAGGTTGCGTAACTTACCCAGACCTCGCCCGCGCCCGTGGGTAAAGGATGGCGTCGGAACAGCAGCCAGAGTCGTCCTTGGGGGTCCAGGCCCAAGCGGGGCAAACTAAGGCGCATTCGTCGGCTGGGCGGGTAGCGGGTCTGCACCAACTCTGAGGTAACCGTATCTTTGGTCTGCTGGACTCGTCCCTGGGCATAGCAGCGCACGATGACCCGGCGGTCCAGGTAGAACGGCACTCCGCTGGGCCCTTCCCAGCGCATCCCGAAGTCCTTGCCCCAGTTCGCCGCCGCTTCCTCGTAGGCAATCCAGAGGCGGTCCTGTCGGTCCACCGCCAGGCTGGGGCGAGCCTCGAAGAGGGGCGTGTTGGCAACGGGAAGGACCCGGGTCTGGCCGTCCGGGCGGCGGGTCCAGAGCAGCACATCGTAGTTGCCCCGGTCGTAGGTGTCCCAGGCGACGTAGACCTGACCCTGGGAATCGAAAGCCAAGGCCGGACTCCAATCGTTGGCCGGGCTCTCGGAAAGCCGAAGGGTCTCCTCCCCCAGGCGCAAGAAGATGTCGAAGTTGTCGCCTCGCCAGCCCTGCCAGGCGAAGCAGACCTCACCTGCGGGTCCGGTGGCCGCCACCACATTGATGTCCGCGCCGGGTTCAGTGGTAAGCCGCCGCGCCTCTGACCAGCGGTTTGCCTGGGGGTCGTAACGGCGGGCGAACAAATCCCAGTTGCCCCCTACGTTCTGGCTCCAAAAAACCCACACCTGACCCTGTCCATCCACCACTACTGCCGGTCGCCACAAATCCAACAGCCCCTCAGTTACCTTCAAGGGAGTCGACCACCGCTGGCCGTCGAAATGAAGCAGTCTGATTTGGTCGCCATTTCCTTTGGTGGCGAAGGAAGACCAGTCGGCGGGAATGGCTGCCCCTTCAGGCAACTCAATGGGATTGCCATGTTGATAGGCCACGTAGGCCAGCCAGACCGTACCGTCAGGGGCTACGGCAGCCGCGGGGAAGTCGTCGTCCGTCGGCTCCCTGCTCAACTGGGTGGTCAAGGGTACGCGCTCCACCCGTACCTGTCCTCCTAACAAGGTCAGGGCCCGACCAAAAGTGGCCTCACGCAGAGTGAAGGAGAAGTCGCCCTGGGCGGTGGTCACTTCCACCCTGGCCTCCGGCGGGGCATCGAATACGGCTAACAGGCGAATGAAGCGCCTGGCTGCCCCCGCTCCTCGGCCCGGTGCTCGCGTGCGTAAGTTCCAGCGGAGGCCCGCCACTTGCTCCGCTGGCCGATTCAGGGCGGTTAGCCGCACTACCCGTCCCTGCGAGACCCTTATTGCGCCATCCCAAGATTTGGCCTTCCGGTCCTTAAGCCCCAACGTCAGTTGCACCGCCACTCCCCTCAGCACCATGCACACCGGGTAGGCCGACGCTCCCTCCGCCGCGCCAACTTGCACCCTGGTCCCGCCGACGATGACCGCCGCCAGCGTCACGGAGAGGATGATTTTAATTCTTCGCATCATTATAGCCATCCTCCTTACCTCCATTTTGGCAGATTCGACCATAAATGACCTTTTCCTCCCCCGAAGGCCCTCCAACTGAAGGGCATCGCTCGCCGACCACCACCTCCTCCCCGCTCAAAACCAACGGCCCCCCCAACCGCATGGCACAGGCGATTTTCACCAAACCCTCTGCCACCGCCGGGATGCCCGTCAAATCCTCGTTTTCCGTGGTGAAGAAGGCCCGGACCGAGCGCGGACGAGGGCCAGCGAAGTCCAGGAAAAGCCCGTCCAGCCAGCCCTCTCGCCTTCCGCGTTCATCCTGAGCGGAGAGGAGCGGCACGAAGCGCTGACCGGTGAGGTCGGCGAAGCCTAAGGCATTGAGGCCCGACACGTTCAGTTTCGCCCTGAGGTACTGTATCCAGGGCTGGCCCGGAGCGGCGCGAACCACGTAACTCCAGCCCATCCGTTCTTTCAGGGACGCTTGCCGGGCGGAGAAGTGGTAAATGCTTTAGTAATCCTCTTTGATGGGCCTCGGGGCCTCACCCGGTTTCGGTTTTGATGGGGCCGGGGGAGCGAGCATTCAGTCCTGTTGCATGGCTGCAGGCTGAACCACCTGCAAAGTATGGTCAATCTCCAGGCTTTCCCCGGGCCTCAGTTGCCGGCGGGGCGACCACAGTTCGAGGTTCACCCGCCGCTCCTTTCCCGACCAGTTCAGGTAGCACAGGTCAACCTGGGCGGGGCGGAAGCGGTTCACAACGGCCAAGTCGGCCACTTCGTCCACCACTGCCCACTCCCCCGCAGGCTTCTCTGCGCCGCGGAACCACAACTCCCGCTCGGCCAGAGGTTCCTTCTGCGAGGCGAGGGAACGCCTGTGCCACTTTCCCGTCGCGCCTTTGAGCCACACCGCAGCCTTTTGGGTCGTTGTCACCTCAAAGGCCGGGTGAATGCGGAGGCAGGCTGGCTGGGGCGTTGTTCCTGGGTTCGAAAGCGTAGAGACAATGCGGATGCGCGGCTCATGAGGGTCGAGTTCCAGGCGCCGCGTCAGGCGCAAGCCGTTCCCCAGGTTCGCTACCAAAGTCAGGACCCGTTCGCTCTGCTCGCGCACCGTGTAAGGTTCGTTCCAGCCGGGGGAGCGGTACTCTGCCTGGCTGTACTCCTCGTATCCGCCATTAGTGGGGTCAAGGGCCTCCTTCGTGCCGAAGAGTTTGATGAGGTCTCGGCCAGAGGGAAGGTAGCGCATGCGCCAGATGCGTCCCCCTAATCCAGGCAGGAGGCTGACTTCCAATGATGGATTGCGTAGCCGCTCAATGCGGAAGGACCGCCCGCGGTTCCGCACGGTGCTGAGCCACTCGTCCAAGCCCCCGCCGCGGCCCTCCCGCACCCGAGTCACCCCTTCGGCGCGCGCAATCTGCTCGAACCGCTCCACCAGGGCCGAAACGTCGCTCTCCGGGGTGGGCACCAGTTCGTCGCCCCGCTCGCGATAGGCTGGCTTGGCTAAGGCGATTTGGGTGTACATAATCGGCAACCGCGCCACCTGTACGCGGTGGAGCACCTGCGGTTTGTGGCGGACAGCCCCTTCCGCACGGTCGAACAGTTCTACTGACCGGCGAATCACCTCCGGCGGCAGGTGCCCAGCAGAGGGCGGTGAGCCGATGCGCAAGTGCAAGTCGGGGTTGTCGCGTACCCGCTGGTGGATGAGGTTGATGTACTCGCGGATGAACGGAGCCGCCTCTTCGTAGTAGCCCGCTAAGAACTCGTCAATCGCCCGGTCTGTGTCATAGGTGGGGTCCCACAGGGTCTTGGCCATAATCCAAGTGCGCAACTCAGCAAACTCGCCCCCCTTCGAGAAATAGTTAGCCTCCTCGTAGATGCCCTTGACCCCGTTGCGGATGAAGAAGTTGATGTTGGGCTTGAGCACGTAGAGATTGGGGAAGGGCATGATGCTGTGGGCGTAGTTGATAACGTAGTCCCAGATGTAGAGCCGCTGACAGATTTGGGCCCAGCCCTGGATGTCCTCGCGGAAGGGCTCGTTGAACGGGTCACTCTCCAGGGGATGGGCAAAGCAGCATTCGATGCTGCACAGGCGCACGATGACGTTGGGACGCGGGCGAACGTGGCGCGGCGGCTTCCGGCTGTACTGGTAGGCCAGAGTCGAAATGGCCTTGTCGGGATACTCATCCCGAATGGCGTCAGCGATGGCGTTGACGAAATGGAGGATGGGCCCACTCTGACTGCCCTCCCGCTCGGCCAAAGCCGTACACTTGGGGCATTGGCAATAGTTCCACCAGTCGTTCTGGGAGACAGAGAAGATGGTCGCTTGAGGTGCTTCCTCAATCCACTGTCGCACGCGCCGCAGGCCCAA
>DTZQ01000511.1 GCA_012961305.1 Armatimonadota bacterium
GGAGCCTCACGGAATATTCGCCAGACCCTCAGGACCTACTTCGCGAGCGAACCCGCATAGCCGAAGCCATTGAGAGCCTGCGGCAGGCCGGCTTTCGGGAGGGCAGCGGGAGCGCGTCGGCCTGGGGCAACTGAAGAAGCAGGTTGGCTCAAACCTGGCGCGAGGGCTGTGCAACAGCGTCATCCGGGAAGCAAATCTTTGACGATACAGGAGGTTCACCTATGCCCACCCTCCAACGCCCCAACGTTCTGTGGCTAATGAGTGACCAGCACAACGCCAACTGCATGGGGCACGCCGGACGCAAGGTGCGCACGCCCAACTTGGATGACCTGGCGGCGCGGGGGGTTCGCTTCACCCAGGCTTTCTGCAACAATCCCATCTGTGCCCCTTCCCGGGTCAGTTTCATCACCGGTCAGTATCCCCACACCCACCGCCACCTGGGGAACACCCTTTACGACTACCCGGAACGCAACCCCAACACTCTTGCCGCCCTGGCGCGGCGCAACGGCTACCAAACGGCCCTCATCGGGAAGGCCCACCTGATTCGCGCCTGGGACCAGGAGGGCTTCGAGTACATCCGCTACTGCGACCTGTGCGATGCCGACCGCGACGACCCTCTGTCCCACCATTACTTCCGCTATCTTTACGAGCGAGGCCTGGCCGACCTGTACGACCAGGGGACGTTGCCGCCGGACCATCCCGGCAAACGGACCCACTGGTTCATCAGCCAGATTCCCCACGAGCATTCCCTGGAGGTGTGGACGGGCAACGAGACCCTAAAGTTCCTGCGAGAACGGGACCGCCGCCGGCCTTTCTTCCTGCAGATGTCCTTCCAGCGGCCCCATGCGCCCCTTTCTCCTTCTCCCGAACGCGCCCACATGTACCATCCAGCCGAGATTGACATCCCCAGCAACGCCCGCGACCTGTTCCAGCGAGCCTTTGCCACCAAGCCGGCCTTCCAGCGGGAGCACATTGCCCGCCGGGGCACCTATCCCTACGTCCCCGCCGATGAGGAGGAACTGCGCCTCCAGTTGACCCATTACTATGCCCTGGTGACCATCATTGACGAGCAGATTGGCCGCGTCCTCGAGCACTTGGGGGAGGAAGGGGAACTGGAGAACACCGTCATCGTGTACGTCTCCGACCATGGCGATTTCGCGGGAGAGCACGGCCTGATGCAGAAGAACTTTGGCATCTACGAGTCCATTCACCGCATCCCGTTCATTCTGGTCTATCCGGGATGCCCGGCTGGGCGTGAGGTGAGTGAACTCGTGGAGAGCGTGGACTTGTACCCGACCCTCTGCCAACTGATGGACTTGGAGGTGCCGGAAGGAGTGGAGGGGAAGAGCCTGATTCCGGTCATCGAAGAGGGGGCTGCGGGCAAGGATGCAGCCATTTGCGAATGGGCTTGGACTCGACCTCGTCCCATGATTCACGCTATCCGCACTCAGGAATTTCGGCTGGTCTACTACGGGAGCGGATTGGAAGGCGAACTGTACGAGCGTCGGACGGACCCCGATGAGTTGGTCAACCTCTACAACCATCCCGATTACCTGAGGGTACGGCTCCGGTTGCTGGAGCGCATGTTCGACCAAGTCATGAACTACCAGAAGAAAACAGACGCCGCGTACGACCGGCGCGAGAGTTACCGGACGCGCAACTGCTTCACTCGACTCCTGCACAAAGGGATGAAAAAATGGTCAGACCTCGAGCCGCTTTACAAACCATAGGGCCTGCTCTACTTAACTTGACAAGGTTAACTTTAATACCGCCGGGCTTAAGTTCGTTCGGGGAAAGGAAATTAGCCTTCTCGCTCAGAGTTCAAACTCGGAGTTACCTTTACCAAACCAACTTAAGTTAGTTAAGTCGGTTTCCCCCGAAGGGGAGGCGCATGGAAATAGATGGGAGCAGGAGTTTGGAGTTTGAAAACGGAAAGGAAGTACCACCCCAAAGTCAGGTCCTTTTACTCCTGGCCGACCGGGTGAAACGGGGACTGTTGGGAGCCCTGCTGCAGGAGCGAGGATTCACCGTCGAAGGTACGGACGATTGGCTCACGGCCCTGGCCCACTTGGCGGAGCGCCAGCCGGAGGTGCTGGTGGTGGACCTGTCGGGCCTGCCCCAGGCCGCCGAGGGCCTGGCCCAACTGCGCCAGCGAGTCGCCCAGGGCGAGTACGTTCCCCGTCTGGTAGTGCTGACCGACTCTCTGGCTGCGGACTTGGTCGGAACAGAACTGCAAGCGACTGTGCTTACCCGGCCAGTGCGCCTGGGAGAAGTGGCCGAGGCCGTGCGTCGGGCCACCAGGGATTTGCGCTGCAGGTGTAACCCTGCCGCTACCTGGAGCGTCTAAAGATTCTGGGTAACTACTCAGCCGGTTCAACCTGATTGACC
>DTZQ01000512.1 GCA_012961305.1 Armatimonadota bacterium
AAAGGGTGGCTGCATCGCGGTGGCAGGGGCGTGGCCTGCATCGAGGTAGCCAGCGGTGGCTGTATCGCGGTGGAAGGGAGGTGTAAGCGTTCAACCATCAGCCGGCGAATCTTCCTGCAACCACTCCAGATACAGCCGGGTACAATCGCCCAATTTCCCCGCTTCATAGAGTCGACGGGCCTCGGCGGGCGGAAAGGACGTCCGGGCCTTTAGCCATTCATAGGCTTCGTACCCGGGCAGTTGCTCAGGCAGGTCTCCTTGCAGTCGCCCCTGCACTACGTGCATGAGCAGGAAGTATTCCTCGACGCTCTCCACGGGGATGTCAGGCCGTAGGATTTTCCGCAGCCGTCTCCTATCCCGTCGGGCCAAACCCATGTTCACCCAGGCGAGGTCGGTGACCTCCGTGCCCAACTTCCGCCGTCCAATAGCCCGCGCGGTGCCGAAGATGGATTCCTCTGGCCCAAAGGACTTGGCCGGCAGACTCCAGCAGTTGGGGTACTCGTCCTCTACAGCTCGCCGCCGAACGAAAAGCGTTTCTCCACATTGATTGACCAGGGCCAGGGACACCGCTTGTACCAGTTTCATTCGCTCACCCCCCTTACGCTTTACTCCTTGCATTTTACGCTTTACTTTTATTGTACACCATCTCGGCAACAACGTCAACCGGGAACGGTAATTGTTCCAATTTCCAGGGGGTAACCGTTCAGGTTATCGGAGGAAGTTCTGGGCTCTGGCCCTCACCCCCGGCCCCTGCCTCCACCTCTTCCTCCTCGTTTGCAGAGGAGTGGGGAGGAGGCTGAACAGTTGCCCAAGTTGTGAAATTGACCCTACTCAAGTCCTTGCCCATTGACAAACTGGTCAGGATAGGCTAAAATGTAAGTAGATTGGTAACTACTCTGGTGGCCCTTATCCCCGGCCTTTCTAAAGGGGCGAGGGGGTCCTTTGGAGTCAGGGGCTTCAGCCTCATCGAGATGGCGCAATAGGTTATCTGTGGGGAACAGCATGGAGGACGGCGGGATGAAAGTGCACGGTACGACCATTGTTGCGGTGCGGCACAGGGGACAAGTGGCGGTGGCTGGTGACGGACAGGTGAGTGTGAACGACACCATCATGAAGAGCCACGCCCGGAAAGTACAGCGGCTTGGGGAAGGCAAAGTCATTGGCGGCTTTGCTGGGGGGGTGGCTGATGCGATGACCCTGTTTGACAAGTTTCGGGAAAAACTGGAGGAGGCTCGCGGCAACCTGCGGCGAGCCGCGGTAGAACTGGCCAAGGAATGGCGCACCGACCGGTTTCTGCGCCACTTGGAAGCCATGCTTTTGGTAGTAGATGCAGATACTATGCTCCTTATCTCCGGGCAGGGAGATGTAATTGAACCTGATGACAATGTTATCGCCATCGGGTCAGGTGGAGGCTATGCTTTGGCGGCGGCCAAGGCCCTGGTAGCCCATTCTGACCTGTCCGCTCCCGAAATTGCCCGTACCGCCTTGGAAATCGCCGCTTCGATTTGTGTGTACACCAACAGGGAAATCACCCTGGAAGTACTGGGGAGAGAGCCATGAAACAGCGGGACTTAACTCCACGGGAAATCGTGGCGGAACTGGACAAATATATCATCGGCCAGGATGAGGCCAAGCGGGCAGTGGCGATTGCCCTGCGGAACCGCTATCGGCGGCGGCAACTGCCTCCGGAGTTGCAGGAGGAAGTTATTCCCAAAAACATCCTCATGATTGGCAGCACCGGCATCGGCAAGACAGAAATTGCCCGGCGGCTGGCGAAATTGGCCAATGCTCCCTTCGTGAAGGTGGAGGCTACTAAATTCACCGAAGTCGGCTATGTGGGTCGAGACGTAGATTCCATGGTGCGGGACTTGATGGACGTGGCCATTCGCATGGTGGAGGAAGAAAAATTCGCCGAAGTGCGGGAGGAAGCCCTGCGCCGTGCGGTGGAACGAATTGTGGACGCCCTGGAGCCTTCCACCAAGAGACGGCGCCGACGCCACATTAGCCATCTCCCTCCCCAAATGCGTCAGGTGATGGAAGGTATAGCCTCCCAGTTGGGACTCGAAGAAGTGGAAATCGTGGAGGAGGAAAACGCTCCCCTCGAAGAGCCTGACCGGCCCCCTCGCGAAAGCCTTATGCGCCGTCGGGAGGAGACTCGAAGACGAGTGATGTCCGGTGAACTGGACGGCAAACTGGTGGAAATTGAGGTGGAGGAGAGTCAGGCACCCGTGTTTAACATCTGGTCGGGCATGGGAGAGGAAATCATCAGCATGCAAGACGCCCTGGGAGGGTTCTTCCCTCCCCGGCGGCGCAAGCGCAAGGTACCCGTAGCCGAGGCCAAGGAAATACTTGCCCACGAGGAAGCCCAAAAACTGGTGGACCGCGATACCCTTGTGCGCGAGGCCATTGACCGGGTGGAAAACGACGGCATCATTTTCATTGACGAATTGGACAAAGTTGCCGGCCGAGAATCGGGACCTGGCCCGGACGTGTCCCGGGAGGGAGTGCAGCGGGACATTCTTCCCGTGGTAGAAGGCTGTACGGTGATGACCAAATACGGACCGGTGAACACTTCCCACATCCTGTTCATTGCTGCCGGGGCTTTCCATGTAACTAAACCTTCGGACCTCATTCCCGAATTGCAGGGGCGGTTTCCCATTCGTGTCGAACTGCAAAGTTTGACCAAGGAAGACCTCAAGCAAATCCTGGTCGAACCCCGCAATTCCCTCATTCGCCAGTACACCGCCTTGCTGGAGACCGAAGGAGTGAAAGTGGAATTCACCCCCGAGGCCATTGACGAAATTGCCGAAATTGCCTGTCAGGTAAATGAGCAGATGGAGGACATCGGTGCTCGCCGGCTCCAGACAGTCATGGAGAAACTGCTGGACGAACTGAGTTTTGCCGCCCCGGACATCGGCGAAACCAAAGTAACTATTACCCGCGAGTACGTGCGCCAGCGGTTGGCCGACATCGTTAAAGATGAGGACCTGAGCCGCTATATCCTGTGATTCACTGCAAGGCCCCGGCGGTCAGGCCGCGGATGATATGCCTCTGAGCCAGGAAGTACACACCCAACGCCGGGTAGACCGCCAGCACTAAGGCGGCGTTAACCCCAGCCAAATCCCATCCATGTTCCGCAGAGAACTCCATGAGGGCTAAGGGCAAAGTGCGCAAATGGGGTCGGTCAATGAAGGTCAGGGCGAAGACCAACTCGTTCCACATGGCAACGAAGTTGAAGATTACCACGGTGGCCATGGCCGGGCGGCTCAAGGGCAGGGCCAAGCGCCAGAAGCGGCCCCACACGGAACAGCCGTCCAAGACGGCGGCTTCCTCCAGTTCCCGCGGCAAACCGGCGAAGAAACCCCGCAGGATGAGGATGGACACCGGCAGAGCGAAGGCAGTATAGGGGCCCAGGAGGGCTCCATAGGTGTTGCGCAGCCCCAGTCGCTCTAACAGGGTGTAGAGGGGAATGAGGGTAATGTGAATGGGCAGCACCATCCCGGCCAGGAAGAGATAAAACAGCACTTCCCGGCCGCGAAAGCGCAGGCGGGCAAAAGCGTATCCTGCCCCGGCGGAGAACAAGGCAGCCATCAATCCCGCAAGCACAGCCACCAAGAGGCTGTTGAAATAGGCCCGGCGGAACCCCCCACTCTGCCAAGCCTGTACCAGATTCTCCCCCGTGGGAGGATGGGGCAAAGCCCACACATTGGCGCTGATTTGGGCATTGGTCTTTAGGGCCGTGTAACCCATCCACAGCAGGGGAAATCCAGCGAGGAGCAGGGTCCCTAAAGCCACCAAGTACAGTGGCCAGCGGCGTAATTCGCGCATTGTTTAGCCTCCTACGCTTGCTTCTGCTCGCCGGGCCATGCCCGCTGAAAAGGCGATGGCTACCGCCAGGGAAATGCCAAATAGGGCCACTGCCACCGCGCTGCCGTAGCCCATCCGCTGCTGGTCGAAGGCCAATTTGTACATGTATGTAGCCACCAATTCCGTGGCATGAGGATAAGGCCCATCCCCGCGGGTCATGACGTAGATGATGTCGAAATATTTCAGCGAGCCGACCAGAGATAGGGTGGCAGAAATGGTAGCCACGCGAGCCAGCAGAGGGATGGTAACGTAGCGCAGCACTTGTCCCTCCGTTGCCCCGTCCAGCCGGGCGGCCTCGTGCAGTTCCTCCGGAATGGTCTGAATGCCAGCCGTAAATAGTACCAAATGGAACCCCACATAGCGCCAACAGACCGTCACTATTACCGCCCACAGCGATAAATCCGGGTCGCTCTCGCCCAACCAGCCGTGAGTCCATCCTTCTCCTCCCCAAGCAGCCAGGGCTGAATTGAGCAAGCCGTGGGCTTCCAGGGGCGCGTAAATGAAAGTCCACAGTACTGCAATAGCCACCGTAGGCATGACCATAGGAGCGAAGGAAACCGTGCGAAACAGTCCCTCCCCGCGCAGGCCCCGAGTGAACACCACGGCCAACAGGAACGCTAAGGGCAATTGTAGGAGCAGCGACATTATTAGCAGGATGGCATTGTGTCCCAACGCCTGCCAGAATACGGCATCCTGGACTAAGGCCCGAAAGTTGGCCAGGCCCACATAAGTTTTGTGCTCACCCACCCCCGACCAGGCGAACAGGCTGTAGTACAGCGATTGGCCCATGGGCAACAGCACCCACAGCGCGTACACGGCTAATGCGGGCAGCAGAAACAAGTAGGCCGCCCCTGCAGGTTCCCACTTACGCCTCATGAATTTTTCTCCTCAACTCTCCTATTCTCACCTTTTCCCAACTTCCATTATACTCCCCAGGCGGCTCGCTCGTCAAGGAGAGTTTCTATTTGCGGGGAAACAGGAAATGTGTTATAATAAATTGACCGCTTTTCGAGAATGGAGCAACTATTTCACTTGGTTGCTCACGGAAAGGTATGAAGAAGTAATGATTTTGGTTTTGCTTCACCGTCGCACACGGAAAGATTCAGCGGCTGCACGGGCGGCGTTTGAGGAATTGCTCAAGCCCTGTTACCGCCAACTTTATAGCAGCGCGCTCGGCTTTACGCAAAACCCAGACGATGCAGAGGACTTGCTCCAGGAGGCCATCGTGCGGGCATATTCTGCTTTTCACCAGTTTGAGCCGGGAACTAATTTCCGGGCTTGGTTGTTTCGTATTTTAACTAACACTTACATCAACGAATACCGCCGTAAACAGCGAAGCCCAGATTGGATTGCCTACGAAGATATTACTTATGAGGCGGAGGCGCAAGCCAGTCGGGAGGTTCCAGCGCTTGATTTGCCCGAAGAGGCTTTGCTGCGCCAGGTGCTGGATGAGGAGGTGGAAGCGGCCTTGCAAGCCCTCCCGGATGAGTTTCGCATAGTGGTTATTCTGTCCGACTTGCAGGGCTTTTCCTATCAGGAAATAAGCGACCTGCTTAGGATTCCCATTGGCACGGTACGGTCGCGCCTGTTCAGGGGACGGCGGCAATTGCAGCGGCGTTTGGAGGAATACGCTCAGCGGCGCGGCCTGTTGCGGGAGGCCCACCGTGAAGAAGCAACCAATTGAGTTCAGGGAGGAGTTGCTCTCTGCCTTGGTGGACGGAGAGTTAACGCCTGAGGAAGAACAGGTGGTTCAGGCCCACCTGAAAAGGTCACCGAAGGCCTTAGCCCTGTGTCAAGCCCTGCGGGCGACAAAGGAACTTCTCCGTACCCGCTTGAGTGAGCGCCCCTTACCAGAAGGACTGGAGGCCCGGGTTGCTGCTCGGCTGGACGAAATAGACCGAGCGGCCCAGGAAGTTACTGCTCCCCGCCCCCAATGGCGTGCCCCGCCAAGTTGGCTGCGTTGGGCCCTGGCAGTCGTGGTCTTGTTCCTGCTGGGGGGAGGATTGTTCGCCCGGCGGTGGTTCCGAAAACCCCCACCCTTAGTGTTGGGAGCCCCCACCCTGGTTCAGGCTTACTTCCATCACTGTCAGTATCCCCCGGATATTCCCCTCCCCGGCAAGACCCCAACCCAATGGGCAGCGACTCTAAGTGAACGTCTCGGCTTTCCTGTGCGCTGGGGCCTTTTAGAGACTTCAGGCCTCATTGTCTTCGCTGGGGGAGTCTGCCGGTGCTTGCACCCGGAGGAAGCCGCCCTCTGCCTGTGTTGGTGGGACCAGCAGAAGGTTTCCTATTTCCAGTTCTGTGCTCCGCAAGTTAAATGGGTCGGCCTCCGGCCCAGATCCCTGGGTAGTCGCCAGGTGTGGGTGGGACAGGACGCTGAGGTTAGTATCGTCGCCTGGCAGGCGGATGAGGTCTGGCACGTGGTAGTTAGCCAACTCCCTTTGGCGCGGTTACAATCATGGGTATCCAGCCCCTGCGCCAGTGGGAAGTAAAAAGAGAAAGGAGCAAACCATGCGTTCTCATTGGTGTTGGAGTCTCGTTTTGGCTGGGGGGTTAGGAGTCAGCACCATTTCCTTGGCCGGAGAGGGTAAGGAACCCCATATCACTTGGGTTTCCTCTCTGCCAGCCGCCCTTCAGCAGGCCCAACGGGAACAAAAACTTGTCCTGGTGGATGTGTACACCGATTGGTGCGGTCCGTGCAAACTCCTTGACCAGCGAACTTTTACCGACGAAACGGTAATCAAACTTTCGCAGCAGTTTGTGTGTTTGAAGGTCAATGGAGACCAAGAGCGGGAATTCGTTCGCCAGTACCGCATTAGAGCCTATCCCACAACTCTGTTTCTCACCGGGCAGGGGGAGGTGGTCCACCGAGCGGTAGGATATAGGCCGCCCAAGTCATTCCTCGCGGTAATGAAGCAGGCCCAGCAGAACGCTCGTGAGTACCGGCAGGCCCAGACCCGCCTGCAGACCCATCCCGACGATTTGGAGGCCAACTTCCTGCTGGCCCGATTTTACCTCCGGCTGGGTAAGTTTGGGAAGGCCCAACCCCTGATGGAAAAGGTAGAGAAACTCGACCCTCAGGACGAGAAGGGGTTCGCCCCTGAACTCTTAGCAGTCAAAGCCCAAGCCCTGCTCGAGGAGGGCGATTACAAAACGGCCCAACCTCTGGTGGACGAAGTACTGAAGCGCGACCCGGAAAACAAGGGAAAACATCACGTTCCCCTGCTGATGGCCCTGGGAGTGGCCTACGGGCAGTCCGAGCAATTTGACGAGGCCCTGACTTGCTTCCAGCGGGTCATTAAGGATTACCCGCAAAGTGAGAAAGTACCCCTGGCGCGGCTGTACTTGGGCTATACCTACCTGCGGGCCGAAAGAAATGAAGAGGCCCGCGCTACCCTTGAGGCCTTGGCAAAGGACGAACAGGCCCCGGCAGAGGTCCGGAAACAAGCCCAAGGGCTGCTGAACCGGCTCCGCGAAGGGCAACAAAACCAGTAGCACACAGGCTCCCGCGCTGCACTTATCCTTCCGGGCGCGGCTCTCCGAACCGCGGGCAGGCTGAGGACAGCCGCTTTCCCCAATGGGTAAGTTGCCTCCAGCGGCAGTGCGGAAGATTTGAGGTTTGAGATTTGAGATTTTTGAAACCTCAGGAGGTATTACTCATGTCCAACCACACCCGAGTTCTGTACGCTCTGGCCGCAGGCGTGGTGGTAGTCGGCCTGACGGTCAGTTTGTTGGGGTCCAACGGAACTCCGGCCCATGGCCAGCCCCAACAGCCGATGATGCGGGCCCGAAGGGGTCCAGGCGGGCCCGGTGGGCCCATGATAGGCGGCCCCCAAATGATGGCTTTCATGGCCGGCATGATTCCCGGCTCCATCGCCGTCGGCAAGGAGTACATTTACGTGCTCCGCGGCACCACCCTCTATCAGTTCACAGCCGACGACCTGACCTTGACAAAGAAAGTCACACTGGAGGTGGAAATGCCCTTCCTACCGCCAGCACCCGGCAGGCCGCGACGTTAGACCTCCTCCCACCCCTGAAG
>DTZQ01000513.1 GCA_012961305.1 Armatimonadota bacterium
CACTGCTCTACCGACTGAGATATCCCGGCCCTCCTGGGCGAGGCAGGACTCGAACCTGCGACCTCTTCCTTGTAAGAGAAGCGCTCTGACCAACTGAGCTACTCGCCCCGCCTTCTCTCTGGTAGCCCCAACGGGAATCGAACCCGTGCCTCCGGCTTGAAAGGCCGGTGTCTTGACCACTTGACTATGGGGCCTCGTTTATTGCCTCTGCTAAAATAGAATAGCAGATTTTCCCCATTTTGTCAAGGGGTCACCCCCAAAATTTTGCCCGCGGGAACAAATCTGGGCCTGTGCTGTCGTATCGTAAACGTTTAACTCTTGCCTTATGGCCCATGTTAACCGGGAAATTTGGCAATTGGGAAAAAGGACTGAGGAGTGAGTCGTGAGTACCGAGTCCCTCACCACTCAGTCCTGGTAAAGATTACCCAATTGCCCCCAGGGATAAACGCGCTGACTGCTGAGCGCTTACCGGTTCCTGATTACTGCCCGTCCTCCGCCTCCTGAGCCAACAGCCGAAGGTAATCCACCGCTACCTGTACCCCCCGCTGGCTGCCTACATCCAGACGCAATTGAGTAATAATGCCCCGCCAGCGACGGCTCCGGCCCACCGGAAGGAGAATCTCCTGCCATTGCCCATCGCCCTTTACCGGAAAGCGCAGGCTATTGCCTTCGCTGATGGGAGAGGTGTTCGTGGCCCAGAACAACTGTCCCTCGAAGTCCGCACTGGCTTTTATCCGTAGAGCCACCACCGGATACTCCTCAGCCCGCGCCCGCATCGGGGGGCCGAAAAAGGCCGGGTCATGGGTGGTAGTCACCGCCTGCAAAGCCCCTCCAGCCACCTGTTTGTCCCCCAACCCCATGCCACTGCCCCAGCCCTCAAAGTCGCCCTCCCGGTCGAACTCCCAGGCCGTCTTGTATTCGAGCGCTGGTACGTCGTAAGGGCCCAAACCCACATCCGCCGGCACCAAATCTGTGTGCGGCCCAGCGTGGGGAGCGAAAACCTCCCTGATGGCATCCAAATAGCCAAAGCCAAACTCCCGCTGGGGCTCAATGTAACTACCCTCCCCCCACTCGTTCCAGGCCTCGATGAAACACATTTTCACCGGCACCCCCGGATGTCCTGCGTCCAGCAGGGCCTTCACCTCCCGCAGGTGGACTGCAAACTTCTCCGGCGTCCGGCCGTAGCGCACCAAGGCCCTATCCCCATGCCAGGGTCGCGAATCCCAGCCGCCCGACACCGGGGGAATGAGCGGAATCACCCCCACCCGCAAGATGCTCTCCCACATCTGCCGATAGCCGACTATTAGCGCGTCGAAGGGCGAGTGTTGACCCTCCCCCGGCCGCATCCCCGCCCGGGGCCAGTTGTAGCCAGACACCGCGTCGTAGCCTTCCGCCGCCAGCCGGCGCAAATAGGCCTCGCTGTCATTCCCGCAGTCTACCAAATACAGCCCCGGCAGGCCGTTTTCCCGGCAAATCTGACGCATGCGGGCAAAAGCCGAGCGAACCTTTTCCGACCCCAAATCGTTGCTGATGCGGCCCGGACTGAAGATTACGACCACCGGTTGGCCCTCGATTTTCAGGTAGTTGTCCCGCCAGAAGTAATTGTTCACCCAGAACCGGGTGACGTTTTCCAAATCCTCCACCGTAGTAGTGTGCGGAGGATTGTGGTTGGCCCACAGAAGGCAGAACTTCAGCAAATGCTGATATTTGGCCCGAAAGAACCCCTCATGCAGCGCGTGCTCCAGGTTCCGCGCCCCCTGTACCCAGTACCAATCGTAAATGAAAAAGTCAATCCCATGCTCCAGGGCCCACTTGATGTGCCAGTCGGCCACTTCGGGGTCTCCCTCGCGATACCAGCCCAACAACGGCTGCCGCTCCCGAAAGGAGAGGATGGGCTGCCACCGCCCCGCATCGCGCCAGCCGGGGAAATAGTAGACGCCCACCAAATAGTCATCTTGCACCGGTTGCGGTTCAGGTACGTAGTCAGTCTGGGGCACCGCCGGGGGAGCAGTAAAGGTTAGGACGGTGGTATAGCACAAGGGCTGGGCCAACTCCGACCCGCGCAGGACCAAGGTGGCCTCCGTGGTGAGAGGCCGAGTTGCCCGCACTCGCCAGCGTAAAGTTTCATCTATGCCAAATTCCACCTTCCCACCGGGAGAGACTGCTTCCACCTGAACCCCTTTCCCCACCCGCAGTTCGCCGCGCACGTCTTCCGCTGGCTCTCCTCCATGGTTGCGCACCAGGGCAATAACCTCCGCCGGCTTTCCCGCCCGGGCCAAGGGCTGGTCAAAGCCCAAATAGCGCACCTCCAAATCCGGCGGCCCGGCCGCCTCCGGACTGAAAAACAGGGTATCCAGTTCGATGCGTGCTCCCTCCTGGTCAGAGGGCTTCAAAGCCAAGGCAATGATGTTGCCCCGCCAATGGGAATCCGCGCCCACATCCAAGTTGTAGGTATGCCATTGGCCATCGCTGCGCAGGATGAAACCCCGCCAGTGCAGGCCATTGGCCGCATCGCTGACGAAAGCGACTGCCCCTCCACTCCCCCGGTCGGCCCGCAGGCGCAGAGTAAGGAAGGAGTAATCCTCGGCCGGCACCGCCAAACGAGGGCTGACCAGCATCGCCTTGGCCCTCGTCACCGTGGCCCGCAAAACGCCTTTTTCCGCCCGCAAGCCGGTCAGACCCTGCCGCACCTGCCACCCCTGCAAACCCTGGTCGAAAGTAAAAGGAGGCTGCACCGGCTCGGCACTCAAATGAGGGTCTACGATTTTCACCTCCGCGATGGTGTATTCCCCTGGCGGCCGAGTCGTTCCCCCCTGCCCGCCTGGCAGGTCGAAGCGGAGTTTAATGATTTTCTTCTCCGCGTGCCAGTAGGGGTAAATGCGATAGGTGTGCCACTCTCCATCGCCCACCACGGCAAAGGGCGTTTCCTTGCCCGGCGAAAAACCCGCGTACTGCGTCTCGGTGGTGTTCGTCCAGAAGAACTCCGCCGAACCGTCCACCGAGGCCTTCAGGCGCACTTCAATCCACTGCCAGGGATTGGCCGGAATTTCAAACAAGGGACTGCTCAGAAAGGGGTCTCGGTTGACCACGCGCACTTGGACCCCCTCCTCGGTCAAGCGCACGTCGGCCAGGTGTCCATTGGGCCGCCAGCCCTGCAGGCCCTGCCGAAAATCCCAGGAGATGAGGGTTTCCAGCGGGGCCGCCGACAGCGCTGTGAGCAGGGGGAACAAACAAATCCAGGAACTCATCAGTTGCCTCCTCCTTCTTCCTTCCCCCGCGGCGAGGGAGAGGAGCCGGAGGTGAGGGCCGACTTTTCTATCATCCGCCACACCACCTCCCCCGTCTCCCGTAGCGCAGCAGGGGAGACGTGGTCAGCGGTGTCCTGGGGGGAGTGAACGGCCAGCACCGGGCCGAACCAGCGCCAGTGCTGCAAAGTGACCGCCTCAAAGCCCCAGGCGGCTAAGGGTATCTGGTCGGTGCCTGCTCCCAAGGGCAGGTAAACCTCTCGGACGGGCACGCCCATCTCTTGGGCTGCCTCCTTCAGGGCGACCGTTAAACGGCGGCCGGTGGACAGGGGCGGCAGGCCGTAGCGGGAGACAATCCGCAGCGGCCCCTCGTCGCCCACCAGGTCCAAATTGAGGAAAAAGGTCCGCCACCGGTCGTGCTCTGCTGCGTGCCGCTGAATGTACCGCAAAGCCCCAGCAAGTCCTTCTTCTTCCGCATCGGTGGCCAGAAAGGTGAACTTCAATCCCCCTACCCTACTGGCCGTCAGGCTCCGAGCCAATTCCAACAGTACCGCTACCCCGCTGGCGTTGTCCAACGCTCCCGGAGAGCGGTTGCCGGTGCGGCCCAGCGCAAGCAGCAGGAGAAGTCCTCCTACCCCCAGCGTGCCTCCCTTTAGCCAGGCCGGCGCCACGACCGGCGGCCCCCGCAGGGCCGAGGCCAGAATCAAACTGACCACCGCCAGCATCAGCAGCAGAGTGACTTGCACTTGTACCACCCGCAGGGCCAGGGGGAAGGTCTGCGATTTCGAATCGTAATGGGCCAGCAGGACTATTTCGGCTGCCGCCCCGTCCGGCCCCCAGCGCGCCAGGACGTTCTCTCCCGGTTGCTGAGGGCCCCAGGAGAAAAGTTTTTCCACCCCGCGGTTCCAGCGGGTCAGCAGGGGCAGAAGACCCAAAGACCCCAGGGCCAGCACCACCGCGCCCCAAGGCGAGGGTTCAATTAGCAAGGATGCTCCTAAGAGGGCCAGGCCCAACATTAGCAGCCCACCCTTTCCCGCCCGCTGGGGGAGCGAAGAAAAGGTGAAGGGTTCCCGTTCGACCGCCAGGCCCAGCCGGGCAAACTCGGCCGCGACGTAATCGGCCGCCTGTCGGGCTCCCTCACTGCCCGTGCGGCGCGGAAAAGCCAAACGCTGTACATGCTGGTAAGCGCGATGGGCATCGAAAGGCATGGAAAGTTTACTTTGGGACCTCCCTTACCTGCCTGGCCACCCGCAGGGAGCGTTCTGCCAGCAGGGAAATGCGGTTGTGGGCAAATCCCGGCACGAGGCTCTCCAGCCGGTCATGCAGGGGCTCAATCCATTCCCAGGGCAAAGCCGCCGCGCCCAGCAGTGCACCGATAATGGAGCCGGCGGTGGCCCCGTTGCAATCCGTGTCCCAACCGCCGTGCACAGCAATGCCTACCGTCCGGCCAAAGTCCTTCTCCCCGTAGAGCAAGCCCAGAGCCACTAAACAGGCATTGTTGATGGTGTGCACCGGAGGGTAACTGCCGTATTTGCTGTGGATGCGCTCCCAGCACCCTTCCCAGGTGGGTTCTTTCTGGTGCCAGGCGAGTACATCCTGAAGGGCCTGGGCGAGGCGAGATTCGGCTGGGATTTCGGAAAGGCCGATGCGAATGATTTCAGCCACCTCTTCCACCACGAAGGCAGCCGCAATCATGGCCGCCACCCACATTTCCCCGTAGATGCCGTTTTTGACGTGGGACACCACCGCGTCGCGAAAGGCAAACTCGGCCGCCTTTTCCGGCCAACCCGGCGCCGCATAGGCCCAGCCGTCGGCGCGAATTTGGGCCCCAATCCACTCCCGGTAGGGATTGCGGTAGGTGGCCGATTCCGGCGGGTCGAGGTCGTTCACCAGGTTGCGATAGGCCACCCGCTCGGCGGTGTAGACCCGCTGATAGGGCAGGCAGCCCAGCCAAGTATCAGCCACCTCGCGGGAGGTGAAGCCCGGGCCGTAGGTTTCCAAAATGTGCAGGCCGAGAACGGTGTAGTCCGTATCGTCGTCCCGCACGCCCTGGGTGATGTTTCCCCGCGAGCAGTTTTTGCTGTGCAGCCGCCGCACTCCCTCCGGCACTTCGTCCCGCCAGGGGAAATAAAAGGACAGCGGACTCGGCTCCCCCACGTACTGCAAATAAGCATCAATGTCTGCCCTGCTCCAGCCCTCCACCGGCTTGCCCAACAGGCACCCCGCCACCCGGCCCAACCAAGCGCCGTAAATTTTGTCCCGCAACTCCCGCTCACTCGGGCGCCGGGCAAGCAAGCGGGGCCCCTCGGGCCGCAGAGCGCGGATGGCCTCTAAGGTGGAGGGTTCTCTGCTTTCCAGAGGTGAAACCAGGTTCTCCAGGGCCAGCCACAGACCCTCATACTCCGCCCACCGCAGTTCTGGGGGGCGAACGGCAATGGCCTCCCATTGCTCCTCCAGGCGAGTTACGTCGCACCCTTCCTCCCGCCGTTGCTTCAACTCCCGATGCACTTCCTTAGCTACGCTCTCCAAATCGCGCATAAGTGTATTCAAAATACTGCTTGTGGTCGTTTGCCACCTCCCCCCCAGTGTACCCCAAAACTTCCTCCCCTGTCAACCAATTGCAGCATTTTCTTGTTCCCGGAGGTACTCCGTCACATGTCGGGCGAAGGTCTCGAAATCATCCAACTGACCCGGCAAAAGGTCAAAAGCCGTGTTTGGACTTCTCCATCCATTATTGGTTCCCCTCCTTAAGCCCCAAGGCAGAAAATAATGCCTCCCGCTGCGCTTCTATTTCAAAGGCCAGGCGAACACCTGTGTCATAGAGCACTTGGCCGTAGCGAAGGACGTTGTGCTTGAGCAGTGGTGAGGCCCAGTTGAGCACTACCACGTCCACCTCGTTGCAGTTGAGCAGGTCAACGAGGTCCGCGATGAGGTGAGCCTGCCGGTAGGTGTATTCCTGCAGGGGCACCTCGGGGCCAAGGAGAACCGCTATATCCACGTCGCTCAGCGGTCCAGCAGTGCCTTTGGCCTGGGAGCCAAACAAATAGGCCAAAACCACTCCGTAGGGCCGAAATACTGCGGCCCACTCGCCACCGAAAGTTCGTTCCCGCATTTCCTCCTTACCCAAACCACACTCCATAGCGGCGGAATACCTCGTCGCTGCCCAGAGCCCCGCCCAGGGTTGACCACCAACCCCAAACGAGGCCGGCGGTGAAAAAGTGCCCCAGGGCAAAGCCGATGAAGCCGGGAATGAGCCGCCGGTAGAGCCGCACCCCACCCAGGCGGAAAATGGCCACCTTGCACAGCCAGACGAAGAAGAAACTCCACCAAATCAGCGTGCCGTAGGCAGTAGCCATGCAGTAGCCCAGAGGATGCAGCGGAAACCTCAGGAAAATCAGCCGTAGCACCATCAGCGCGGTGGTCAGCACGAATCCAAAGGCACTGGCCACTATGCGGGCCGGGTCGCGAGCCTGAGGGGCCTCAGTGTAGGTCACCACCATTTGATATTCGCTAATCGCTATTCCCGTGCCCCAAATGCCCCCCCGCAGCGTGCCCGCCCCATAGGTGTAAAACGGCCACAGGTGCAATCCGTAACTGACCACCAAACCCACCACCAGCGACAGCACCAGCACCAGGACCATCGCCCGGGCCCGAATGCGGCCTTCCTCAGCCAACTTGAGGTTCTCCAACTGATAGCCCATGGTCGAAGGGAAGTAGCCCCGGGAAAGGAAGGTCAACAGCGCGAACAGGGTCAGGGTCCTCGTCTCTCCCTGGGGCATAAGCGGAGCCGAACCCAAAGTGTAAAGCAAGGCCTTTTTCTGCTGATAGTAGGGAAACATCCAAATTAGCGGAATGCCAGCCTCGCCGCGGATGCGGGTGTACACGAAAGCCACCGCCAGCACCAGTAGCAAGTAGGTCGCCGCCACCCAGGCCATCATTCCCGCCCGCCAGCAGAACACCACCAGCCCCACGAAACCGACTACCAGTCCCGCTCCAGCCCACCGATAAGGCAGTGGTTCCGTTTGTTCCCTTTCCAGGGGTCGCCCCATCCCGCGCCACACTTCCCGCAGGTGCCGCCGGGCAATCCACAGCAGAAACAGGGCCAGGGCCAAATAGGCCCCCAAACTCTGCTCTTGCACAAAGGGCCGCCCGGCTACATCGTAAGCAGCAATGTCACAGAGAATCGCCTGCAACTTGGTGAACAGGAAGAACACCCAAATGGAAAAACTTACCTCCGTGGAAACCAAGTAACCGAAGCCGACCATTTCCGGCCGATAGTGCAGCACCAGCGGCTGCACCGCGCTCCAGGGCCGCTCCGTGAACAGGGCACCCAGGTTGAAGTACTTCCCCGGCGCCACCACGGCCGGATTGAAAGCGTGAGCGATGTTCAGCAGGTTGTACAAGGCAGCCAGAGCGAAGCCCATCCACATGATAGGGTTGCGGAAGAAAGCCGGCAGGAGCCCCCCCGCCCCTCTCCCGCTGGCAAGGGCTGTGCCTATCCCCCTCCGCCTCTCCCCGCCTGCAGAGAGGGTGGGGTCGGGCGGCACCATTTCCAGGGGCAGTTGCAGCAGCGGAAAGGCCAACCGTTCTCGCTCCACCCATTGGCGGCGAATGAGAACCACCAGGCACAGCATCGTCAGCCACAGCAGCAGGAAGAAGAAGGTCCAGACCGTTAGCGGTTTCACCCATGCCCCCCAGGGAATGGGCTCTCCGGCCTCCACCCCTTCGTAGAGTTTGCGGATGAGTTCGCGGTCGTGGGGTACAAGCCAAGTCGGCAGGTCGCCCTGGAGGGTTTCCAAACGGTTCTCCGGGGTGTCGAAGTAGAACACCACCGGCAGCAAGGCGAAGAAGAAGCGGATGATGCCGCAGCCAGCCAGGGTGGTGGTTACCAGCAGGAAGGCGTAAATGATGAAAATCTCCGCCCGGGTAAAGGCAGCTCGCGGTCCTAAGCGTCGCAGCAAGGGGTTCACCAGCACCATTAGAATCAGCACCGCCACAGCCGGCAGCGCCGGTACGCTCTCCGTAATTTGGGTGGCCAGTACTACCACCTCGGCCTGCATTATCCACAGGCCACAGAGAACCGTAAGCACCACCGCCGCTATCAACGCCCGCGGGGTCAGACCGGTTAAGTTCCGCCTCGGAGAAGTCTTGTCCATAGCCGTCAGCGGTCAGCCCCTGGCGTAGGCCTATAGCCTATGGTTAAGCGATAGGCCATAAGCCCCACGGTTCAGGGGAAGCCACGCTCAGGAGAGCAGGGCCGGTTTCAAAGTCCAAGCCTGCAATTTGGCCAGTTCCATCAGGCGCGGGGCGTGGAACCCCTCCGGGAAAATGCTCCATCCCCACAACTCCGGCCGGTCCTCGGCGACCTGCGATTCAGTCTCCACCACCGCTGGTTCCAACGGCACTTCGACCAGGGTTTGGCCCTGTGCTTGGGCCAAGAGGAACTGAGCCGCCGCCTGCAGGAGGGTGGCCGGGGCGACGGTCTGTCCCCCTACCCGCAGGGTGGTGGGCACGTGGCCTGTCTGGGCAGCCCGCTGTCCGGCCCAGAAACAGCCCCGCCGCAGTTGCTCCGGGGAGCACTTCCCGGCGGGACTAAGGCCGCGTGGCCGCTCCCAGGGCCCCAGCAGAACGCGGGCCCTCACTTTCTCCACCCCTGGCGGACCGGCCGCAACGGCCTGGGTCAGCAGCCAAAAGGCCTCCGCCGCCGAGTAAAAACACCCCCCAACTTCGTAGTAGCCTACCCGTTCTACCGCCTGCTGGGCCAGGGCCACCAACTCGTCCCATTTAACCTCACGGCCAACTACGGGGTCAGGTGTGCGGGCGGCAAATTCGCGGGCGGTGATGAACTCCACCTCCGGTCGGTCCCGCAGGGCGGTGACGTACTCACGCAGGAGGTTCAGCCGCCGCTGGGCCTCGGCCTTCGGCAGCAAAGGGGCTGGTTGCCACTGCTCGCGCGGGGGATTGGCCCCCTTGGCAAAGTTCACTCCGTCCCAAAACCGCGCCGTGGCGAACTCACAGGGATGGTAGAAAATGCTAACCACACCCCCGCCCTCCCCCCGCAAGCGGGTGGCAATGGCCGCGAATTCGGCCAAAGCCGTTTTCAAAGCCTCCGGTTCTCCCCGCAGCGAAACCCGCGTGCGGTTGGAACGCATGCGGTACACGTGCAGCACCCCAGCGTACCAAAAAGGTCGGTCGTGCAGCCCCACGTGACTGCCTTCATCCAGGTACAGCGGAATGCCCCACTCCCGCAAGGCTCCGCACACCTGAGGAGCCCAGGACCCGCCCGGCTGTCCGTAGCAACTAACTGAGGTGTCGAAAATCCGCTCTACATCCCGCAGTCCCACCCCCTCCCGTCGCTTGAACTCCGCCACCCCTTCCGGCCAGGACTTGCCCTCCAGATACTCCGCCACCGTGGGATGAACGCTGTGGAAGTCCGTGTGGTAGCCGATGTCGTGCTTCTTCAGGGCTGCAATGATGTCCCGGCGCCCCCGTCGTTCCAAAACCCGCGCCTTCTCCCCCACGACCTTGAAAGTCGCGAATGCCCCCGACTCCGTCAACATACGGGCCAGGGCCAACGCCGCCTCGTCGCTTTCTGGGGTGAGGTAATCCTCCGTGTCGAACCACAGTAAAACTTGAACCATGGCCCCCTCCCACTCCAATGGTAAGCATTCGACCATTGCTGAATTTGTCTCCCATTCATTTTAACACACAATCGGCGGCTTGACAACCGGGGGCCAATGGGGTATATCAAAGTTGCTATGAATCCACGCATCACCGTTGTCGGCAGTTCTAACACGGACCTCATTGCCCAGGTGGACCGTTTGCCCCAGCCGGGGGAGACGCGGTTGGGCGAGTTTTCCACCGCGCCGGGGGGCAAAGGGGCGAACCAGGCGGTAGCCGCGGCCCGGTTGGGAGCCGAGGTTACTTTGGTGGCCAAATTAGGTCAGGATGCTTTCGGCGACCAATCCCTGGCCAACCTTCAGCGCGAGGGACTGAACACCGAGTTCATCTTCCGCGACCCGAAGGCTCCCTCGGGAGTGGCTTTGATTTTCGTGGGTCAGGGAGGGGAGAACATGATTGTCGTCGCCCCGGGGGCCAATGGACGGTTGCGGCCGGAGGACCTCGACCGAGCAGCCGAAGCCCTGCGTTCGGCCCAAGTGGTGGTGTGCCAGTTGGAGACACCGCTGGAGACGGTCATCCACGCAGCACAAATAGCCGCCCGGGCGGGGGTGCCGGTGCTGCTCAACCCGGCCCCGGCTCGTCCCCTGCCGGAGGAACTCCTGCGCTGGGTGAAAGTCCTCACCCCCAACGAAACGGAGACCGAAACGCTCACCGGACAGCCAGCGACGGACGATGCTTCAGCGGAGGAAGCGGCTCGGCGGTTGCAGGCCCAAGGCGTGCGGGAGATAGACATCACTCGGGGTGCCCGCGGGGTGCTGTGGGTCGGGGAGGAAGAGGTTTTAACTGTTCCCGCCCCACAAGTGGCGCCGGTGGACACCACCGCGGCTGGGGACGCCTTCAATGGGGCTTTAGCGGTGGCTTTGGCTCGGGGAGAGGCCATGCCGGCGGCTTTGCGCTACGCCGTGGCCGCAGGCGCCTTAGCCACTACCAAACTGGGGGCCCAGCCTTCCCTGCCTACCCATCAGGAAGTAATGGCCCTGCTGGCCGGGATTGACACGGCCGCAAGGGGATGCTATAATATGGACGATGAGGCAATCCCCCATCAGTACTGAGTGCTGACCCCTCCACTTTGTTAGCCATGTAGTTGGTGGCGTGTGGCTGCAAAAATTCTGTGGTGAGGGATTGGTTGGTGCCAATGCTTTCACGCGCCACCGGCATGAGGGAGGCTCTGGCCAGCCGGAAAGCGTGCGCAGTTAAACTGAACATGTTGACGCTCGTAGGAGGTGATAAGGGATGGAAAAACGTCCGCTGCTTATAGCGTTACTTGCGCTGCTCGCGGTAGCAGTTGGACGCGGAGAGGAACAGCGCCTTTTCAGGGAGGACTTCGAGGTCGAACAGGCCAAGCCGCTGCGCATGTGGGCGACCAATGCTGCTGACTGGAAGGTGCATTTTGCCGGAGTAAGCGATGAACGTTCCTTCGGCGGCCAGCGTTCCTTCAAACTCGACCTGACCATCAACGGCGGCAACTGGCACTACTGGTGGCTGCCGGTGCGCATCCCATTCTGGGCCCCGCTGAAGTTCCGAGGGCGGGTGTTCAACGAGCGGCCAAAGGATTACCGCGTCCTCTTAGGGGTTGGCTACGCGGTGCCCTCAGCCGGCACCCAGGGCAACGTGGTGCAGGGTAAGTTGGTAGCGCGGCACGAAAACGGCTGGGAGGAGTGGGAGACAGACCTTTCATCCATGGTCGGCATGAGCGAGACGGCTTTCGTGCAGGGATTGGCCGTTTACATATTCGCCCGCCGCAGCGGGTTCAAGGACACACGGGTCACGGTGTATGTGGATGACTTTGTGGTGGAGGGCCACCTGCCAGCGGACTATAAGCAGCAGTTGGGACAGAAGTTGCGCGCCCTGGAGCAAGCCAGGGAACGGGAAGTTTTGCGGCGAAGCCGGCGGCTAAGGCGCTGGGCCCGTGACCTGATAGAGCAAATGCCCGCCGCACAACCGAAAATGAGCGGATGGCTGGCCCAGGTGCAGCGGCGTCTGAAGGACTTTTGCCGCCAGGGCCTGGAACAGGTGGAGAAGGAGTTACGAGTTCTGGAGCGCACCCCGACGGATAAGGGTGCGATGAAAGGCCTCAGCGCGGCGCTGCCGCTGCTCAGATTGGCGGTGCAATCCCTGCGCGCGCTCCCCACTTACGCCCAGTCCCACGCCGACAAACCTTACTTGCTTTACATCGTCAACCCCATCCAGGACCTGCGCATCCTGCCCCGAAGTTTTCCCGTGGCTGGGATTGTGGGCACGGAGTTGAAAGTTTTCGCCTGCCGGGGTGAGTTTGAGCCCGCGAGTTTCGCTATCAGCGCCAATGAGGAGTTGAAAGGCGTGCGCGTAGCGGTCAGTCCATTGCGTCACTCCGCCCGCCCCACCCGCGATGCGCCCTCGGTTGACGTGCGGGTGGTGAAAGTCTGGTGGCAGGCGGGCCTCGGCATTAGCGATGTGCGCCATCCCACTTTGACCCCCGAACTGCTCCTGCACGATGAGGCCTTCGTTTCCGTTGGCCCGAACGCACAAGAGCACCGCAACGCGCTCAAAGACCCGCAGACGCCCCGTGATGCTACTACCTTGCAACCGGTGGACATCCCGGAGGGAACCACCAAACAATTCTGGCTGACCGTGCGCGTCCCCCCTCAGGCGTCCCCGGGGCTTTATAGGGGTTCGGTTGACCTTCTCCCGGCCAACGCCGCGCCCCTGCGCCTGGTGCTGGAGGTGGAGGTTTATCCCTTCGATTTGGAAGAACCTCTGCTGGAATATGCCATTTACTATCGGGGACGGCTCTCACCGGACGGCAAACCCACCATCGGTTCGGAACGGAAGAGCGAGCAGCAGTTTGAGGCCGAACTGCGCAACATGAAAGAGCACGGGGTTGTTCTCCCCACCTGCTACACTGGCTTTCGCCGCCGCGAGGATGGCACTTATGACTTCTCGCAACTTCAGAGGGTCATGGAGATTTACCGCCGGATGGGCCTCACCAAGGGCCCCATTGTGGTCATGGGGGGCGTAAATTTCTACGAGTTCGTCCGGACCAAAGACCCGAAGCGGCGGCAGGAGATACTCCAGCAGGCGGTAGAGGCGACGAAAGCGCTGGCTCAGTTCTGCCGTGCACATGGCTCCCCGCCCCTGGCCTTTTACGGCATTGATGAAGCCAGTGGAGAGACGCTGGCGGCGGAAAGAGACCTGTTCCGAGCCATTGTGGAGGCGGGCGGAATGACAGCAGTGGCCTGCGGATGGGATTTCTTCCCTGCCGTTGGCCGGTGGCTCACGCGCCCCATCATCGCCATTGGCCATCCGGAGTGCTACCCCCAAGTTCACGCCCTGGGTTACAAGGTGTGGATTTACAACCGCCCGCAGGTAGGCGTGGAGGCGCCGGAGAGGTATCGGCGCAGTTACGGCCTGATGCTCTGGCAGCGCGGCGAGGATGGAGCCTGCACCTACGCCTACCAACATGCCTTCGGCGAGAGCATCTACGACGATTTTGACCATCCGGCCTACCGGGACCATGTGTTTGCCTACCCCACTGTGGACGGCGTGATTGACACCGTGCAGTGGGAGGGCTTTCGCGAAGGCGTGGATGACGTGCGCTATTTGACCACTTTGCTGAAGGTCATCCAGGAAGCGAAGGGGCGGAAGCGGAACCGGGCCCTGGCCGAACGGGCCGAAAAATGGCTGCAGGATTTGGAACTTGAGGAGGACCTGGATGCCCTTCGCCGTCAGATGGCCCAGTGGATTCAGCAACTACGCCGCTGACCATCCACGAAGGGCAGCGGTAAAGTGTTCGCCTCTCATGCCTCACGCCCGGTGACGAATTGGGGCTAAGGAGAGGGATTCCAACCGAACTCTACCTAAGGGCTGGTGGATGACCATTGAACGCTTGTCTTGGAGCCAACGAAAAGTGAAAGGAGAGCGAAGAAACCATGAGCAACGAGCCTAAAGCAACCGAACGGCTGAAATGGTGGACGGAAGCCCGGTTCGGGATGTTCATCCACTGGGGACTGTACGCCATCCCGGCCCGCGGCGAGTGGGTGATGTACTGCGAGCGCATTCCCAAAGCGGAGTATGCCTGCTTGGCCGAGAGGTTTCGCCCGCGTCGGTTCAACGCGGACGAATGGGTGGCCTTGGCTCAGGAGGCTGGCATGCGCTACCTGGTGCTTACGACCCGGCATCACGACGGGTTCTGCCTCTGGGACAGCCAGGTTTCGGACTTCACTGCGGTTAAGTCGGCGGCTCAGCGGGACTTCATCGCCGAGTACGTGGCCGCTTGTCGCAAGGCAGGGATGCGCATCGGGTTCTACTACTCGCTGTTGGATTGGCGCTGGCCAGCCTACTGGGAAGGACCGGAGAAGGACCCTGAAGGCTGGGCGGAGTTTCGCGAGTATGTGCACGCCCAGGTGCGCGAACTCATGACCCAGTACGGGAAGATAGACATCCTCTGGTACGATGGCGCCTGGCCGCACAGCGCTGAGGACTGGCAGTCGGAAGGGCTGAACGCTATGGTCCGCCGCCTCCAGCCGGACATTATCATCAACAATCGCTCGCGGGTGCCAGAGGATTTTGAGACCCCGGAGCAGCACATCCGCCCCGCCGACCGTCCCTGGGAATCGTGCATGACCATTGATGACCTCTGGTGGGGCTACCATCCGGGCGACCCGAACCTCAAGTCCCCCAGACAACTGGTGCGCAACTTGGTGAAGTGCGTGGCCGGCAACGGCAACTTCCTGCTGAACGTGGGCCCCAAGGCCGACGGCACCATTCCCGCACCCCAGGCCCGCCGGCTGCGAGCCGTTGGGGAATGGCTGCGGCGCAATGGGGAATCCATCTACGGAGCCGGCCCCGCCCCCTTCGGTCAGGCCCATCTGGGCCAGGTCACGGCCAAGGGCAACACGGTCTACGTACACGTCATGTTCTGGCCGGGCCGGGAGATGTGCGTGGCTGGCATTAAGAACCGCGTCCAGCGGGCGTGTATGCTCGCCACTGGGGAGGAGTTGCCCTTCGAGCAGCAGCAAGACCGGCTGTTCGTGCGCGGGCTGCCTCCGCGGGCCCCAGACCCCATAGATACGGTGGTGGCCCTGGAGTTAGAGGGCGAACCCGAAGCCATACCGGCCTCTTTCTGGAAGTGATAGAATGGGACTCTGCACCGCAAGTTGGTTGGCCCTGCTGCTAATAGTGCCTGCCGGGCGCGCGGGGGTGGAGGTTAGGGTGGATGCCTATACGGCCCTGCTCCTGGGCGAG
>DTZQ01000514.1 GCA_012961305.1 Armatimonadota bacterium
ATCTGTCGTAAGAACTACGGCTGCACTCATTTTATCGTTGGCCGGGACCACGCGGGAGTAGGCAACTTCCTTCACAGGTATATCGGACCCCTACGAAGAACCACTCAACCCGGAAGTGGTAGTAGAAACGGACAAGGAAACCCCTCAGGAGAGTGTGGCCAAGGTTCTGAGCAAATTGGAAGGGTTGGGATATACACCGAAGACATGAACGCCGAAAACAAGCAATCCAATAATTTTTCCTTCACCTTCACCAACCTACCCCAAACCCTTGACGGGGAGGCGAAAATGATGTGTCTCTAAATCGGCACCTTGCTGTGCTCTCGCGCAGACTGATGCCTGGTCAAAAGTGGCTGAGGAAAGGCAGCCATCCAGACCTGTGATTTAGGCGGGTTTGGTAAACCGGGATAACTTATGGAACATGAACGTGACCGAAAAGTGAAGGAGTATTACCGGGGCAAGAAAGTGTTGGTGACCGGGGGAGCGGGGTTTTTGGGCTCGCACCTGGCGGAGTTTCTGGTACAGGATGGGGCCCAAGTCCGAGTGGTGGACAACCTGGAGCGGGGGCGGTTGGAGAACTTGGCTGCGGTATGGGAGGACATCGAGTTCATTGAGGGGGACCTGCGGGACTTCGAGACCGGCAAGCGGGTCACCAAGGGGATGGATGTGGTCATCAACATGGCGGCTAAGGTGACCGGCATTCATTACAACCGCTTCCATCATGGGGACATGTTCACCCAAAACGTAATGATTAACACCAACACGCTGGAGGCGGCGCGGCTGAACGATGTACCGCGTTTCTGCGTGGTGAGTACCGCCTGCATCTATCCTCACGACGCCAAAGTTCCCACCCCGGAGTCGGAGGGAGACCGAGGAACGCCAGAGCCGACCAATGAGGGTTATGGGTGGGCCAAGCGGATGGCGGAGAAACAGGGCATTTACTATGCCCAGGAATACGGAATGGAAATCGCCATCGTGCGGCCCTTCAATGCCTACGGGCCGCGAGACCACTTCGACGAGGCTACCTCGCATGTCATTCCGGCCCTCATCAAGAAGATTCTGGACGGGTTAGACCCGGTGCCCATCTGGGGCAGTGGCAATCAGAGCCGGGTGTTTGTGCATGGCAAGGACTTCGCCCGGGGAATTGAGTTGGTCACTGCCTTTTACGCCCAGGCCGACCCGGTGAACGTGGGACACGACGACGAAATCACCATTCGGGACCTATTCTACAAACTGTGTGACCTATTGGACCGTCATCCCCAACCCTTCTTTGACACTTCCATGCCGGAGGGTTATCCCCGCCGCGCAGCCGACACCACCAAGTTGAAGGCGGTGACCATGGGCTGGGAGCCGGAGGTGAGTTTAGAGGAAGGGTTGCGGGAGATGATTGAGTGGTATTTGGGAATAGAGGGCAATTAGGCAATTTCCCCATTTCCCAGTTGCCGGTAGTCTATTCCATTTGGGTTGATGCTCTCTTCTCACCGCCAAGGCGCTGAGGGTGCAGAGTTTTTCGGGCTTTTTCGGCCTCCTCTG
>DTZQ01000515.1 GCA_012961305.1 Armatimonadota bacterium
CCGGCCAGAGCATCAGCAGGGGGAAGGAGCCGTTGAAGCGACAGACGAGGGTTTCGGTGATGGGGCAACCGGTGAAACTCTCGCTGTGGAAAAACCGCCCATCGCTCAGCCACCAGGTATTGCGTATCAGGCTGTACAGGCCGTTGAGGAGCGCATCTTGCAGCCATCCGGGCAGGTTGGAAGCGTAAATCCCCGTCTGCCACCGCACGATGGCGGCGGCGATGTCCCCCTGCCGCGGCCCCACGTGTTCCGCGACCGCCCGGGCCGAGGGAAACCGAGCGGCGTAAAGGTGCTCTAACTCGTGCCCGTCGGAACTGAGCCAGCGCGGGAAGTACCAGGTCAGCACAAAGGTTACCGTCCGCTCCGCTTGCGCCGGGAGGAGAGTTCGGGCCGCCAGGGCTCCGGCCGCCGGCGGGCTGAGGGATGAGGGGCGGTCAGGAGTGAGCGCGAGCCGCCCGGTGGCGGCAAAGGAACCCCACAACTCCTGACCCTTGCCAGCAGGGTTCCAAGCGGGGAGATGGGTCACCTCCCAACCCTCTCCCACTGCGGCTATGGCGTAACCCTCGCCCCGACTTCCAGCGGGGAGGGCTAAACCCCGTCCATGGGGCAGGGGGAACACTTCAGGAGCGGGAATAGGCTCCTCCAGCGCAGTCAGGGGTACGGCGCGGCCTGCTTTCAGAGCCTCGCGGGCCGTGTGCCAAGTGCCCACGAACACTGCTTCTGGCAGCACCGTTCCGGCCAGGGCCGCGTGCAGGCCAGTGGAGTCGTCGGTGACGTGAAAGGCTCCCTCTTCCGGCCAGAAATCGGCCCGGTCATCGCCCTCCTGCCCCGGCCCGCCCAGGTCGAAGTTGACAAACACGCTCAGGCGCACTTCCGTCAGGGGCCTGTTCGTCAGGTTCCGCAGCGTGAACCGCCGCAGCACAGCGGGCGAATCGCCCACGGCCGTGACCAACGTCAGGCGCAGGGCCCCCTCGGTGGTGGTTAGTTCCGTCACCGCCGAGCGGCCGTCTGCGGCCAGGCGCGTGGGTTGGGTGGGCGACCAGTTTACGGGTACACACTCCCGGCCGGGCGCGAAGTCCAACTGGGCCTGGCGGGACGCATCCGAGCGGTAGTGGACGGCAAAGAACACCTGTCCGACCGTCGGATGGCCGCGAAATACAGCCCCTTCCCGCCGGTTGGCCTCCCAGTTGAACCCGCCGGTGGCGTCCAGAAACACCTCGGCCAATTGGGGACCGTGCAGGGTCTGGCCCTGGCCGAGGGTTGCAGGGGCCGCCAGAGCCGTCGCTTCCCTCCGCGCCGCCGCCAAGTTGTGGCGCAGGGCTTCCTCACTTTCTCCGTACACCTGGACGACTGGCACCTCCCAACACTCGCCGGGCCCAAGTTCCGCCCGGGCCCAGCGCAACAGGCCAGCCACGTTGCCCTGGGAAACTAAGGGGCCCTCCCGTTGGGGGGCAAAGGAGAACAGCAGGGATACAGTGAGGGGAGCGTCCGTCGGGTTGCAGGCCCGAAAGGAGAACATCGCGGCTGGCAGGGCCGAGGTTTCGTAGTCCCCCGGCACCAAGGGCCCAAAGGCCCGCAGGGACAGTTCGGCTGGAGCGGCCTCATATTCCAGGTCTACCATCGGCACGTGGCCCCAATACCGCAGGCCGGGGATGCCCGGCTGCCCCCACCCGCCCGTCGTTTGCAGCAGGCGGGTTTGTCTCTTCCCCTCCAGGGCGGTGAACAGGGCGAAAAACGTTCCCGGAGGAGGTGGTTGGGGTGCCAGCCAATTGTTGTGCAGGGTGGCCCGGCCAAAGGAACCGTCGCTGTTCAAGTCCAGATAGCCGGTGCCCAGGCCTCCCAGCGGAACCGCACTGCGCGCCTGTCCAGCGGCGAACCACAGGCCCGTGACGGGCACGGTAAACCCCCGCGCGCGGAAGGTGGTGAACGCCAGTTCCTCTCCGGCTGCTGTGGGAGTTACCGCCAACATTAGCGGGAACAGGGGAAAAATGCTCATAGCAAATCAGCCTTTTGCTCCCTTGATTCAGCCCACCAGCAATTTCCAGAGGACGGTGGCAATCATAACGAAAAGGACGCTGAAGAACCCATAGGTCACCGTTTGGAAAAAGGTCAGCCGCTTTCCCAATTCTTCTGTCCGAACCTCAATTAGTCCCTTCAGTTCTTCCCGTACCCGATTCAATTCCTCTTTGGTGGCGAATCGTTCCAAATCCTCCTTGGTAGCCAGGTTGGTCAGGTCTTCCTTGGTCGCCATGCGTGCTTCTACCGTAGCCAGGCGAGTTTCCACCTCTTTGGTGGCCATGCGGGCTTCCAATTCCCGTAACTGCCCGGCCAACTGAGCAAGTTCTTCTTTGGTGGCTACCCACGTTTCCAACCCCTCCAAACGGGTGCTCAGTCCGGCTATTCTTTCCTCTAACCGACCCAATTCGGCCTTGGTGGCCATCTGCTCTTCGATGTTGGCCACCTTTTCCTCCAACCGGCCCCACTCAGACTTCGTGGCCATCTGTTCCCTGATTTCCGCCAAAGCCTGGGCATGGGCTTCCATAGTGGGCTTGAGCCGCAGGGCGAAACCTACGGGTGACCTCTCCAGGGCCTCCAGGTCCTGCAGCAGGGGATGCCGACTTAACTGCTGCTCCACCACCTCGGCGAGCATTTCCCGCAGTCCTTCAATCTCCTCTGCCCGAATGGCTGCCTCGGCCATGTTGCTGGCCTCCTCTTCGGCATTTACCTTCAGTAAGCATTCGGTCTTCGGTGGTCAACAGTCAGTAACCTCCAACTTCAACTGACGGCCAACCGCTAAGCGTCTCTCACTATTATACTCCATCGGAGAGGGCTTTGTCAACGGGGTTAGCCAAAAAACACCACATAATTGTAGGTCACCTCCGGATTGAACACGCCCACGAGGCCCCAAACTACGCCGGCGGTGAAGAAATGGCCCAGGATAATGCCGATGAACAGCGGTATCAGGCGGCGGTAGAGTTTAATGCCCCCGGCCCGCAGGACCAGGCGTTTCACCAGCCAGACCAGCAGCGCCGGCCCCCAGAGGGGATGGCCGTAGGCGGCGGCCATGGCGTAGCCCAAGGGGTGGAAGGGGAAGCCGATGAAGCGAATGCGGGCAGTAACCAGAATCAGAGTCAGGACAAAACCGAAGGCCCCGGCGGCTGTAAGGGCCCGGTCTGGTTCCCGGGGCATTCCTATCAGCCGAGTAGCCGCCTCCTGATAACCCCGCACCACCAACCGAACCCGTCCTCCTCCCTCGGCAATTTCCGCCCCCATATCGTAGTACACCGTCAAGTGCACCCAGTAGGCAATGGCCAGACCCAACACTACCGCATACAGCAGTACCCAGGTAACGTGACGCCGCGACATTCCCACCTCATCGGCCAGTTTGAAACTCTCCATCTGTACCGCCATCACCGAGTTGGGATAGTATCCCCGCGAAAGCCAGGAATAACTGGCCAGAATGACCAGCGGGCGTCCTCCTCGCACCAGGAAAGGTTCGCTGCCGAAAAGAGCGTGAATGGTGTACTCCTGCTGCCAGAAGGGGAACAACCAGACGTAGGGGGCACCGGTTTCGGCCCGAATGCGGGTGTAAGCCAGGGCAAAGGTGAGCACCAGAAAGAAGTACACCAGGGCCAGCAGGGGCGTCATCCCGGCCACCACACTCCAGGTCAGAAGGAAAACCACCCCACCGACGAACCCCAGCAGGGCCGTGCGGTAGGAGACCGGCTCGCGGGAATCATCCACCCGGCGCTCGCCCAACAGGGCGCGGCG
>DTZQ01000516.1 GCA_012961305.1 Armatimonadota bacterium
GTGCAAGTGGCTTTGTGGCCTTTGGAGTTTAGCCTTGCTTTTAGCAGGGATGACTGGCACCCTGGCCCTGGAACGGGGAGTTCGGCCCTGGCCCCGCATTCCGAGCGCGTTTCAGCGGGAGGCTCCCTATCGCACTTCCTGGGCCTTGCTCATCGGCATCAACACCTATCCGCCCGGCGTCTGGTCCAGCCTCAACTACGCCGTAGCGGACTCAGAGGCCATGTACGACCTGCTGGTGAACCACTATGGCTTCCCGCCGGAGAACGTGCTCGTGTTGACCGATAAGCAGGCTTTGTCCCGGCTGCAGAAGAAGGTTTTGTCCCATCTGCCGAAGAAGGTTTTCTCCCGGCTGCAGGAGGAGGGTTGGCCGGTGATAGGAGAGGCTACCAAACAGAACATTCTGGATGCCCTCACCACGGTAGCCGGTAAGTGTGGGAAGGAAGACCGAGTAATTGTCTTCTTCTCCGGGCACGGTCACACCGTGAAACTGCCGCGGGGCGGGGAGCGTGGCTATCTGGTCCCCACCGATGTACACCTGGCAGAGAAGGAACTGCAAGAGGCAGCGCGGGTAGAGGAGGAGTGCGTGCCCATGACCGAAATTCGGCTGAAGGCCCTACTGATTAAAGCCCGGCACGTCCTCTTCTTGATTGACGCTTGCTACAGCGGACTGGCCATCAGCGGCCGCAGTCCCCTGCGCCTGCCGGGAAAGGTGCCTCGGGCCGTGCGCTACCCCATGCTGGGCATCATCACGGCCGGGCGCGCCGGGGAGGAGGCCTTCGAAAACCCCGAATGGGGGCATGGGGCTTTCACCAAAGCCCTGTTAGATGCCCTCACTCCCACGCCAGAGCAGTTCCGAGCGGACGCTGATGGAGACGGCATGGTGACCCTGAAGGAGTTGGTGTCCTACCTGGACAGTGCCGTGCGCCGTCTGACCCAAGACGGCCAGAACCCCCAAAGCGACCAGGAGGGCGAGGGCTTGTTCGTGTACGTTCCCGATGTGCACCTACTGCAGCGGGGAAAACAGCGTTTGCAGGACTTCGCCGACCAACTGCCGAGGAAGGTGCTGAGGGAAGCCCAGCAAATATGGGAACGCTACTTCTGGGGAGAAAAACTCAGCGCTCAAGAGAGACGACGGTGGCAGTTGGTAGTGCAACTGCTGGACGAGCGCGTGACCCCCGCTGAGGTGGCTGAGGTGCAGGCCCGCTGGACTCCCACCGGCATCCTCTGCGTCAACGCCGTTCCCTGGGCAGAGGTGGTCTTAGATGGAAAGCCAGTAGGCCAGACGCCCCTGCGCTTAGACGAAGTGTCCGTTGGAGAACACCGCTTGCAGTTGAGGTGGGAAGAAGGGTATCGGACTGTCGAACGTACCGTCCAGATACAAGCGGGTGAAATGACGAAGGTAGGGGTGAGGCTGAAGAAGGAGTAAACGTAGCCACCGCGGGGCCTTCCCCCGCATCGGGGTAGCCCCGCTGTGGCTGCATCGCGGTGGCCCCGCTGCGGCTGCATCGCGGTGGCCCCGCTGTGGCTGCCCCGCGGTAGCCCCGCTGTGGCTGCATCGCGGTGGCCGGGGGGTGGAGGTACTCCGGATGAGAGAACGGCGGAAAGGA
>DTZQ01000517.1 GCA_012961305.1 Armatimonadota bacterium
CAACTTCCGTTGGTTTGGTAAAAGTAGCCCCGGCCTACTTCGGCATTCCAAACTGGGTTTCCTTTCTCGGAACGAACTTAGGCCCGGCTGTACTTAGATGCTTATGAGTTGGAGGTGACTCTGCGGTTGGTGCGGCTTATTGCCTGGGAGGCTTTGGACTCAGGGGCTTTAGCCCCGTTAAAGCGGCGCGCGGGGGTCAGGGGGAACGTAGGCGTAGGCTTCAGTCTGCTGCTACGCTGCCTTGCCCCCCTTAAAGGAGAATGTCCTATGCGCACAATCAGCCTAATGGGACTGATACTGCTGGCCGCTGCGGCTTCAGCGGCGGAGTTTCCGCTGAAGGTTTATGCGGTGCAGCGGGTCACCACTCCGCCAGTGGTGGATGGCAAATTGGAGGATCCGGTCTGGCGGGAGGTGCCGGCCCTGAGCGGGTTTACTTACATTCTCGGCCGGGCCGGGGAACCTGCGGACCCTCAAACCTCGTTTCGGGCAGTTCGCGACGACCGGGCCCTGTACCTGGCGGTGGAGTGCTTGGAACCGGCCGTCAAGCAACTGGTCACCCTAAAAACGGTGCGCGACTCCCCGGTGTTTGGGGACGATTCGGTGGAGGTCTTTTTGGATACCAACTTCGACCGTCGCACCTACTTTCAGTTGGTCACTAACCAGCGCGGGACCCAGTACGATGCGCGGGGAATGGACCCCTCGTGGAACGCGAAGTGGGAGGCGGCCGGGGGAGTGGGAGAGGACCGCTGGTGGGTAGAAATGGCGGTGCCTTTTCGCAGTCTGGGGGTGGAACCGCCCGCCGAGGGAGCGGTGTGGGGGGTAAACATCTGCCGCAATCGCCGGGCGGGGCCGGGGGAAGTGTACAGCGCGTGGGCCACTACTCCCCAGGGCTTCCACGCGCCAGAGCGGTTCGGCCTGTTCGTTTTCGGCACGCTGTTGGACAACCTCCGTCAGTACTATCAACATCGCCGCCCGGCGTTTCTGACCCGCCGTAACGAAATCGCGGCCCTCATTCGCGAACATCCCGTCGCCGCTCAGTTCCAAGAGACCCTAACTGGTTTGCAGGAGGAGTGGACCGCCATCGGCCATCGTCTGGAGGAGCGGAAAAGTTTAGCCCCTGAGGAATGGACCGCCGAGCGGGGCCGCCTGGATGGCCTTTTCCACCGTTTGGAGGATTTGCGCTGGGAAGTGAAGTTTCACATTTTGCTGAACGAGTAGGGCTGCACGCGAAACCAATGACGCTTCATGCCAGTCTTCCCGTATTTCACGCCGCTGCCGTGAGGGTTACGGTCCTCTCTCCGGCCACAATTTCGCCGATAACCGGGGATTCCAGCCCCAGTTCCGTCAAACACCGCTGAGCGGTTTCTTGCTCCGCTGGGGCAACCACGGCCACCATTCCGATTCCCATGTTGAAGGTGCGGTACATTTCCTCCTGGGACACGCGCCCTCGCTTGGCCACCAAGCGAAAAATGGGCTGAGGTTCCCAGGCGGAAGGGTCAACCACTGCGGCTGTGCCGGGGGGTAAAATGCGGGGGAGGTTGTCGAAGAAACTGCCGCCCGTAATGTGGGCCAGTCCTTTGACCCTACATTCCTGCCGCAGCCGTTGAATCGCCGACAAGTAGCAGCGGTGCGGCTTCAACAGTTCCTCTCCCAAGGTGGTGCCCAACTCCGGCACCCAATCGTGGACGCTCAGGCCCGCATCCTCCAGCAGGACTTTGCGCACCAAGGAATAACCGTTGGTGTGCAGGCCGGAGGAGGACAGGCCCAACAGCAGGTCACCGGGGACGATGTGGCGACCGTCAATAATCTCGCTCCGCTCCACCAGGCCGACAATGCATCCCGCCACTTCGTACTCGCCCGGCGGGTAAAGGCCCGGCAACTCAGCCGTCTCCCCGCCCAGAAGGACACAACCTGCTTCGCGACACTCCGCTGCCAACCCCTCTACTATTTCGGCCACCACCTCCGGCGCCAGCCGCCCGGTGGCTATGTAATCCAAAAAGAAGAGCGGCGCCGCGCCCTGTACCGCGATGTCGTTGATGCAATGGGCCACCAAATCCCGCCCAATCGTATCATGCCGGGCCATCAACCCAGCGATTTTCAACTTCGTGCCCACCCCATCAATGCTGGCTACCAGCACCGGCTCGCGATAGCCGGACAGGTCGGGAGCAAACATGCCCCCAAAGGCCCCCATGCCGGTCACTACCTGGGGGGTGTAGGTCGCCTGCACGGCAGCCTTCATCATGGCTAAGGCTCGATTGTGGGCTTCTATGTCCACCCCGGCATCGCGGTAGGTGGTTTGGTACTCAGACGAGTTAGGCTCCGGCATGAGTTTTTCCCTCCGAGGCAGCCACCGCTTGCCACCCTGAGGCTTCTTCTCCACGACCATCCCCGTGCCTTCCCCACCCCAAATGCATCGGGGGGCAGGGTGGCATCCAGCCTTACGCCTCGCCCTGCGAATCCTTTGGCGAAGGTGGGGATACATCCGTTTCCCTCGCCCTGGGCAAAGTAAAGCGAAACACACTTCCCTGTCCCACCCGGCTCTCGGCCCAAATACGTCCCCCGTGGGCCTCAACGATGTTTTTGCAGATGTACAGTCCCAATCCCGTACCGCTGATGTTGCGCGAGGTGGCTTCGGGGGCCCGGTAGAACGGCTTAAACAGACGGCTCAATTCCTCCTCGGTCAGGCCCATGCCCTGGTCGGAGACGGAGAACTCCACTTCCTCGCCTCGGACCTCCACCTGCAGGGATACCACTCGACCTTCCGGGGAGTACTTGATGGCATTGCTGAGGAGGTTGAGGAGCACCTGATGGATTTTATCCGGGTCGGCCAGCACCCGGGGCAAATGTGGGGGCAGATGAAGTTGCAGTTCGTGTTTGAGGCCGGGATGGCGGGCGCTGGCCAAAGCCCGCTCACAGAGTTCTTCCACGGACACCAAACGGCGGTAAATTCTGAACTGGCCCTTTTCCACCTCTGACATGTCCAACAGTTCAGAAATGAGGATGTTCAGCCGCTCCGCCTCGCTGTTGATGATTTCCAGGAACTCCCGTTCCTCGTCGGGCTGCAGCCGTCCGGGGTCATGCAGCAGCGTAGTGGTATAGCCCTTAATGGAAGCCAGGGGCGCACGCAGTTCGTGGGAGGCCAGGGAGACCAGTTCCGATTTCAGCCGCGCAACTGCCAATTCCTGCTCCTGCAGCCGTTTCTCCTCGGTCACGACTTTAGCGTATTTGATGACCGCGCGAATTTCCCCTGCGGAGTCCAACAGAGGGTAAGTCCAACTCTGGAGGGTTTCCCCCAGCAGTTCTGATTCCAGTTCAGCCATGGCTTGTTTGCCCGTGCGCAGGGTCTCTTCCACCGGACAGTTGGGACAGGGAGCGTTTCGCCCATGGAGGATTTGATAGCACAGTTGTCCCACCAACTCCTCCGGTGGCTTGCCCACCGCGCGGGCCACGGCGGCGTTGACCATGAGCAGGCGGTACTCCCGGTCCTGCACGGTCAGCAGGTCGGTGATGGCGTTGAAAACGGCGTCTTGAAACTCCTTGAGGCGGCTCACTTCCCGCGCCCGTTCCACCTCCGCGCCCATGGCTGAAAACCAGCGGCGGACGATGACCAGAATGATAATCAGGGCCGCAATCAGATTGAAGGATTTGGGAATGACCATGAGAAAAGGACTGGTTAGAATTTGCTCCCAGGTCTGAGGCAGCAGGCCTACTTTGGCCGTGCACCAAGTACCGAAGTAAAGGCTCTCAAAAAGGGTACGGGCTCCATCAATGAACAGTACTATCAGCAGCAGCGCCAGCAGCGGATGTAACCGCTTGAGGCGGGGATATTCGCGGCGGTAGAAAATTAGAATCGCTGACCAGCAAACTATCAGCAGCCAATAGATGACCGCCGTCAAATAGGCCATGTAGGTTTCTAAGTTCATGGCATTATGACAAATCCACTTGCTTCAATTCGATGCGTTGGGGGTCATTGGTGCCCAGGCCGCGCGCGGCGGCCGTGGCAATGTAGTGTGGCTTGGCGGCCAAAGGAGCCGGCCGCCTGGCCACCGCATCTCGATGGCGGCGCAGAATCCACCAGCCTATGGTGTCTAAGGCCACGGGGTCCAGGCTGGCCAGGATGCCATTGAAGGGCCAGTGATAACGGGGGTCCTCTCCCGGCCCGCCATGGTACAGGGGATAGGTAGCATCGCACAGAACCAGGCGGGTCTTCCTTCGGATGGCTGGCGCGCAGTTCAAGTCGGCCAGGTAGGGGTCGCCATTGTTGGGATGGTTGGCCTTAGGGTTTTGAATGGAGCCCTGATGGTTTTTCAGGGCGATGGTCACACCCATCCCCGCAGTCGTCTTCAGGCAGGGCACGTTAATGAGCACCGTACACTCCTCTGTGAGGATGCGACTGAACCGCTGCACCACTGAGCCGATGCGCGTGGGCCGAGCAGCGAAAGGAGGTGCTGCATAGCACCTTACCCCGGTGCGGCCCTTGTTAATGCGCAGGCCCGCCGTCAGCAGGGACCGGGTGGCCTGGTCGTAGACGATGATGTTGTTCTCCTCCACCCCTGCCCGGCTCAAGCCTTCCACAATGGCGAACACCACCTCCCGATGGGTGACGTTATTGGGACTGCCGCCGGAGCCGTTGATTTTAACGGCCACCACGTCCTCCGGCCCAGCCACTCGGGCCCAGGCCTCCTCCATTTTCTCCACACCCATTAGTTGGCACACCGCCTGATGTACCGCGTGTTTGACCTCCTGCGAGTTCAGCCGGGGGGCATTGATGGCCTTGTTGGTGACCACTACCACCCGGCTTTTGGCCCCCCGGGTGCCCGGCTGCCTTTGTTGGGCTGCTTCCACCCACCGTTCCCATCCCCCGTCCACACTCCCTAACAGCCCGACCAAGCCCATGACCCCGGTCTTGAGAAACCAGCGACGGGAAATGGTTTCGTGTTCCATGGCTTTCTCCTCCGTTTCACGTTTCACCTCCCCCACCCTCAGCCAATGCCGCCCGCAGAGCCACGGCCAACTCCTCCGGTCGCTGACTGCCGATAACAATGGTCTGTCGGCTGGTCGTCAGCCGCACGCCGCGATTGCCCTGGGTATTGTAGCACCGCACCCCACCCCGCCCGTAGCGAATGCCCCACCCGCCGAAGTCCCACAGCGGGTTGAAGGTTACCACTTCGTAGGAAGCGATGTCCGCCAGCGGGAGCCGTTTGCGAATCCACCCTAACCAGCCGAAGGTTACCGTAACTGCCTCTTCGTCTATTACGGTCTCCATGCGGAACAGCAGCGCGATGGAGAACAGCAGCAGCAACAGTATCCCTCCGGCCACCAAGTCCTCTTGCCGAAGAAAACGCTCCAGAAGGAGCAAAATCACCCCTGCCAACAAGAGGTTGACCAGCCAGTGGAAATACTGAACCTCTCGAAAGTATTCCCGCCCCATGTTTCTGCTCCTTTCCAACCTTACCGTCGGTGGCCCACCTGGGCTAAAGTTAGGGCTCCGATGAGACCTGCATTCAGGCCCAATTGGGCGGTAAGGATGAGCGGGGGTGCCACGAGTTTCAACAACCACTTGAACTCCGCTCGCAGCGGTTCCAACAGCGTCTCCCCTCGGTTCAACATCCCGCCACACAGCACCAGGGCCTCAGCGTTCAGCCCCTTAATATTCTTCGCCCCTCCGGGGCAAACTCCTCCCCAATCTGTCAAACGTCACCACGGGTGTTCGCCTTTCCCCTGCTGTGCGCGAAGGCGTAAGGCGGTCTCCAGCACCAAGCGGTGAGGTCTCCTCGCCATCTCACACCACCGACACTGCTCGCACTCCTTCCAAATGGCGAATGCGTTCACCATCCTCCAATCCTAAACGGGCAAGGGTGTTTCCCGTCCCGCCTCGTACAGGGCGAGGATGTTCTCCACCGGCACCTCGGGTTGGAGGTTGTGTACCGCGTTGAGCACGTAGCCGCCGTCCACCGCCAAGTCGTTAATCCGCCGCTGCACCTCGGCCCGTACTTCCTCCGGCGTGCCAAAGGGCAGGACCCGGTGAGTGTCAATGGCGCCCCAGAAGCAGACCCGGTCGCCGAACTCCCGCTTGAGCCGCGCCGTGTCGTCCATCTCCGCCGCCGAAACCTGTAC
>DTZQ01000518.1 GCA_012961305.1 Armatimonadota bacterium
CTCGACCCCGTCCCTCCGCCCCCTCGCGACCGTCCACCTCCCGGCCATCCTCCGGCCACACTACCCTGTTCGACCGGCTGAAGCACGGACGTCCCCATCGCCCCCGTCCCCCGCATCACTACCATCCACCTGCGCCGCATTATCACTACCCCTACGAGTACGACTACTGTCACTGGTGGCAGACCTACCATCCACCCTGCAAACCCTATCCGACCTATACTTACCTGGAAGTTTACACCCCGCCGCCGATAGTGACCTACGAAGTTGAGACGGAAGTCTATGCCCTGCCGGGGGAGGTGGAAATCTCCCCCCTGCCAGCGGAACCATCCTATCCCCCCGAGGGAATGCCTTACTATGGGCGCGAGGGGGTGGCCGGCTCCCCGGAGGAAACACTGCGGGATTGGGAATTGGGTTGGGAACGGGAGAACATTGACCTCATCATGCGTCACGTGCGTCGGGGCAGCACCATCGAAGTGTACCGCCGCCGCAAGTTCAGCCATCGGCTGGACGCTGAGGTGTTCTACAACCTGACCTTGGATGCCTTTGAGCGGATAGATACGGTGCGGCTGAACTTCGTAGATTGGAAGGTCAAAAGCGCAAGGGGCCGCCACCTTTTGGTAGCCCGCGCGGAGCACGTCTTTTTCGACGACCGGGAGGAAAAGCGGATGGTACGGGTAGTTTATGTGTTTGAGCGACTGCCCGGCGAAGCAACCTGGTATTTGACCCGCTTGGCCTTTGACCTGCCCCAAACTCACGACACCTCCCAGTGTTTCATCGCCACCGCGGCCTATGGCACCCCTTTCGAGGAAGAGGTAGTCCTTCTGCGCCGTTTTCGGGATGAGTATCTCTTGCCCCATCCCCTGGGCCGGATGTTCGTGCGGCTGTACTACCGGCTCAGTCCGCCCATCGCCCGCATCATCGCCCGAGATGAGGGTTTGCGCGCGGCCACCCGGGCCACCCTGCGACCGCTGGTGGGACTATGCCGTCGGCTGGTGGATTAGCAAAGGATGCACGGGACCACCCCCCCCACCCCGACGCAGGATGCAGCGGGCATAATGCAGGAAGCACCTCAGAGTGCTACTGAGGAGGAAAACGATGTGCCATTGGCTTTCAGTCCTACGAGGTAGGAGAGTGAACCAGTTCCGCATTCTGCGTTCTGTATTCCGAATTGGTCTTTTAGTCCTGTGGAGTTGGGGAATAAATGGAAGTATGGTCTTTTCCTCCGCCTACGCCCTGTCCTTTGCGGAGACCTCGCCCCGGAGGGGCCACATTTCTGCCGCCTACCAACCGGGCGGCGTGGGAGAACAAGACCGCTACGGTTGGCACCTGTCTTTGGATTTCGGAGCGACGGAGATAATGGGAGCCGGTTTGACCTTGAGCCGCCTCTACGGGCCGAAGTTACATACTACTTTCGGTGACATTCACTTCAAATATCAGTTCTTCGAAGCCAGCGAACGCACTCCAGCCCTGGCCGGCCTGGTGGGCTACCGGTGGGTAAGTGAGGCAGGAGAGACGCTAAGCGGCCTGCAAGTGGCCTTCGTCGGCGATTTGCAGTTCAGCGAACGGCTGACCGGACACGGACGGCTGGGAGCGAGTTTCTTCGAGCACAACACCCTGGTGGATGTGGACTTCGGCCTGGGCCTCGAACTCGTGCCCAGCCTGAGCCTCGACTTTTCCTTCAAAGCCTTCAGCGTAGACAGCACTACTGAGGGCGGTTTCGCCCTCGGCCTGACCTACCACTTTGGCCCCAGTTTCGTCCCCGAAGAGGAAGAGGAGTGGTGGTGAGCAAGAGGCTGTCAGGGGGCAATGGGGCAATCACTACCTCCTCCTACCTCGATACAGGATGCCACAGCCTTTCCACCCCGATGCAGCCACCGCTGGCCACCGCGATGCAGCCACCGCTGGCCACCACGATGCAGCCACCGCTGGCCACCACGATGCAACCACCTCCCGGCCACCACGATGCAGCCACC
>DTZQ01000519.1 GCA_012961305.1 Armatimonadota bacterium
GAATCTCCCACGAATTCATCGGGGAGAGTGTCAATTGCCATAGCAGGGGAAGGGGAACCCTATCCGACTGCCCCTTTCCCCACGGGGGAGTGGGTACTGGTGGCGGCCACACTTGACCGGCAAGGGCGACAGCGGCTGTTCATCAACGGCGAACTGAAGGCCGAAGTTCAGCGTCCCGCGGATGGGGTTCCCACCCCTTGCGACCGCGACTTTTACTTGGGCGCGAACTTCGGGGTGGAGGCCTTTTTCCGGGGCCGCCTGGACGAAGTGCGCCTGTACAATCGGGCGTTGACCCCAGAGGAAATCGCGGCGACCGCCGCCCAGTCCTCGTCTCCGGTCTCCCCTTCTGGCCCTACTTAGTGGGCAGGAAGATGGCAATTCTGCCCTTGACATTGTCTCCCCCTATGTGCTACAATAACCCCAAACGTATTTGTTTGCCGCCGGAGACAAGAACTGTGCTCGTCGAGAGGAGACTTTCAGGTCGCTGTTGGTGGTTGGCCTTTGCTCTGCTGGCCGCAGTAGCGGTGGGCGGTGAGCAGGGGAAACCAGACGGATTGCGTCTGACCTTGCGTCCGCTGTTCCTCACAGCGCAAGCGGTGGAGGTGGAGGTACAGGTGGGGGAATTGCCTCAACCGCCGACGCGAATCGAGTTGGCGCTCCTTCCCCTCCGCGGAGAAAGGGCCGTGGCGCAGCAGACGCTCCCCTTTCCCCCCGAGGCGCGTTCCGTGGTGGCCCGGCTGAGCACGGCCGGGATGGAGGCAGGTAAGTATCGCCTGCGGGCCCAAGTGTATGCTGCCCCCCCAGCCCCGGTGACGGGGCAAGGTACTCGGTTGGCTTCTGCGACCCAGCCGCTAATTATCCCCCCTCGACCTGACTGGTGGGGGTCGAAGCGCGGGCTGGAGGAAACGGTTCCCCCACCCTGGACACCGTTGAAGGTGGCGAGGGACGAGGGGCAAAGGGCAAGGGACAGGGGCACGCCGTCCTTTCGAGTGGAGTGCTGGGGGCGGACCTATCGCTTCGCCGGAAGCCCCTTCCCTACTGCCATCACCAATCAGGGGAAGCCCCTGTTAGCCGCCCCCGTCGAACTGCGTGCGGCCCTCTACGGCCAGCCGTTCACCTTTAACTGGTCTTCCTTGGAATGCCTCCACTCCTCGCCAGCCAAGGCCGTGTTGCTGGGACGCGGTCAGTATCAGGAGGTCGAACTGGAGGTGCGTACAACCGTCGAGTTCGACGGCCTGCTGCGGTTCGACCTGCGGCTCCAACCCAACACCCACTACCTCACCGCCCTGTTCCTGAGGATACCGCTGCGGCGGGAGTGGGCCGAGTTCGTCTACCACTGGCCGCCCGGCTGGCCTCATATTGACGGCACCTTCCCGCTGCCGCTGCAGGGCTGGCACAGCCCGTTTCGGCACTACCTCTGGGTGGGCAACAGCAATGGAGGGCTGTGCTGGTTCACCGAAAGCCAGCAACCCTTCGTTCCCAGCCGGGTGACGGGCGAAGGGGAGCGAGTCATCGAAATTGAACCGGCAGGCGAGACGGTGCTGCTGCGCTTCAACTTCGTCCGCCAGGCGACGCTGCCCACCTTCCGCGAGTGGACGGCCACCTTCGGATTGCTTCCCACGCCGGTCAAACCCTGGCCGAAGGACTACCACCGCAACCACGTGGGCATTGATGCTGTCTACGGGATGGAGCGGGCTGAGTTCGCCGTTTCGAGTACGGTGTCCTATCCGGCGGAGCCCAACCTGAACATCGCCCAGGGGACGCTGGAGATGTGGCTGCGCCTGGAGTTCGAGCCGAGGCAGGAAGACGCCTTCATTCTCCGGCCGGTGCGGCCCTATCTGGCCACCGAACTGTTCCTGGAGTGGCAACACGACTTGGGTGACCAACAGGGCAGCGGACTCCGGCTGCGCGTCTTGGAACGGCGACGGCAGGAACTCCTCCACCTGCGCGTCCCCCTGGATTGGCGGCGCGGCGAGTGGCACCATTTGGCCCTCACCTGGGGGGAGGAACTATGCCTCTACGCCGACGGAACTTTGGTCGCCCAGAAGCCGTTCACGGGCCTGTTGGCCGGTCGGCCAGGTTGGGACCGATACGGAAGCCTCCTCTTGGGTGGCAGTGCCGTCACTTTGGCTGTGGACGAACTGCACCTTTCCCGCACCGTGCGCCCTGAGTTTGACCTGACCCAACCGCCTTCGGCGGACGAAAACACGCTCCTGCTGGACCATCTGGAAGGCGAGGATGAGAGCACACCTCTGCCCCGGACCAAACCGGAGAGGGGCGCGGGCGGACGGCTTTCGGACCTGGCCCAGTTCGGCGAGGGCAAGTTCGGCCGGGCCCTGTGGCTGATGGGCCGTCGCTACGGTCGCTCCACCTTCGAGTGCTTTCGGCAGTTCGGCCTGAAGGCGGTCAACTTGCCCGAATGGTGGACGCAGGCACAGGGGACGACGGAGACCAAGCACGAGGAGCGGCTACGGCGTTTTGTACGCCAGGCCCACCGGCAGGGCCTCAAAGTCTTGCTCTACTTCGGCTTCGAGATGAGCGACGCGGCCCCTGAATGGCCCTGGCTCCAGTACGAGTTGACGGGCCGGGAGCCACAGCCACGGACGCGGCTGTCCATCCGCTCCCTGAGCGACCCTCAGGCCTACTATGCCATTGACCACGGTGCGCAGCCCTATCAGGACTACCTCATCGAGGGCCTGGCCCACCTGATACGCAAGTACGACATTGATGGCGTCTATCTGGACGGCACGCATCTGGCCGGTGGTTGTCGCAACGAATATCACGGCCATTGCTGGTACGATGCGCAGGGCCGGCCACAGGGGATAAGTTTCATCTGGGCCGCTCGGCGGCTGATGAAGCGGATGTACCGGGTCATTAAGGCGGCCAAACCGGACGGCCTCATTTATGCCCACACCAGCGCGGTGGTGCTGGCTCCGAGCCTCTCCTTCGCGGACTTCTTCTACAACGGCGAGCAACTCATCCCCCTGGTACGTCGGGCACGGGAGGAAGGCTACAAGGCTCCGGCAGAGATTGTGCCTCTCACCACCTTTCGGGTGCTCTTCGATGGCCGACCCTGGGGCGTGCCCAGTCACTTCCACCGCGGCGGCTTCACTTTAACCGAGGCCCTTTCCCTGAGCCTGTTGCACGATGTCTTTCCCGCGCCCTACGTGCCCAATCGGGCCGGCCTGGAGAGGACGGTGGCCATCTGGCGCGTTTACGAGGAGTTCGGGGCCGACGAGGCCGAATGGCACCCTTACTGGGAGGAGCCGCCCGCGGTGATGGTGGAGCCGGAGGCGGTCAAGGTCAGTTTCCATCAGCGGCGAAAGGAGGGTCAACTGCTGCTAATAGTTTCCAACCTCTCCCCCCAGCCCGTAACTGCCACCGTGCGCCTGCACCCTCGTCGTCTGGGCCTGAACCCACCCTTTCGTTTTGAGGACGCTCTGACGGGCGAATCCCTCTCCCCGGCGGGGAACGGCACGCACTTGCTCCTGCTCGTGCGCCCAGCCTCTTTCCGCCTGCTTTGGGTGAGGACTACTTAGTTCGACAATTTAACTTTAATACCGTCGGGCTTAAGTTCGTTTTGGGAAGGGAAATCCAGCCTCCTTGTCCAGAGTTCAAACTCGGGGCTGCCTTTACCAAACCAAGGGAAGTTGGTCCCGTCGGTTTCCC
>DTZQ01000520.1 GCA_012961305.1 Armatimonadota bacterium
CCAGAAGGCTGATTTCCTTTCCCAAAACGAACTTAAGCCCGGCGGTATTAAACCTTGTCAAGTTAGCGGTACAAGTCCAGTGTTGGTTAAAGGCCACTTCCACCAGCGAACTTTGGCGGAGAAACTGCGTCTAAACCAACCAAGGGGGTAGCAGGGGATGGAGGAGAGGGCCATGAAAGTATTACGTTTTCTGGTACTGGTGGTAGGGGGTTGGATGGCAGTTGGGGGGGCGATGGGGGCGGAAACGAAAACGGAGGCCGTTAAAACTTTACTGGAACAGGTACAGGTGGGAGCACCCCTCATTTACGAAGACCTTATCGTCTATCCTGTGCATCGCTTGTCCACGCCGCCAGTCGTGGAGTACCTGACCGTGGATGAGGCCCTGGCGGCTGGGGTGTTGGTTTTGCAAGAGGCCTGGCCACAGCAGCAGAATTGGATTTGGGGTTGGACGCCCTCGCGACAGTTAGGCTTGGGGGGCTTCGGAGGATACGGTGGTTACGGTGGCTATGGGGGATATGGTGGCTACGGGGGGATGTTCGGACAGGCCGGGGGGCTGTTCGGTGGTGGAGGCCAGGGCCGGATATTTGGGCGCGATTTTCTGCTTCCCATGCCCGGAACCCAGGCGGGCACCCAAATCGCTGGCCTGCCCGGAGGTCACATGGGGGGGCCGATGAGGGGAACGGTTCGCGGCCGGTCGGTAGTTGCCCTGCCGGTGTTCTGCGTGGAGAGGGGCCGCTCCTTTGGGCTGCCCTACTTCAAGGCTACGGGACATCTGGCTCCACCTTCGGTGCGCCGGGCCCTGTGCGGGGAGTTAAGCGACGAAACCCAAGAGCAGGTGTGGCGGCAGGTACGTCGCTGTCTACATCTAACAGGGATAGAAACTCCCTCGGAGGCCCTTCTGTCCCTGTACCAGCCCGCACCGGTGCGAACCCGCTGGCAGATGGGAGTGGAGTACCTTTCCAACCAGCCTGGCTGGGCGCCGAACCCTGTAGGAATGGTGGTAGCGCGGGGGGGACGGTTCTTAGGGGCGGAAGTGTATGCGACACCGCGCTTGTTCCTCAAAATGCTGCCTGCGCTGTTGGGCTCTTACTTGCTGGAACCAACAAATAGAGGAACAGCAAATGTACCCACCGCGGAAGAGGCCACTGCCTTCCTGAGACTGGCTGCAACGACCACCCAGATTCCGGACCTGACGCCGGGCAAGGGCTCTCTATGGCGCTTGAGCGGCCCTACGGTGGTGGGGACGGTGCTCACCGACGGGGGAGAAGTAGTCCATCTGATGCTGCACGCACGCTAATGCTTTGGCGTACCGAAGCCGTGCTTAGGGGCGAAAGCGTGGCTTTCGCACCCCTGGGAAACGGTCACTACGGGGGCGATTTGGGAGGGGCCTTTAATGTTTCTGTTTCTGCCTCCTGGGCCTTTAATTCCCGCAGTTCCCGTAGAGACAGGCGCCCTTCTCGTGAGGCCCGGACCACCGACATCACCACTACCCAACAGCACACCTCGGCCAGTATCATCCACAGGCGAGAGCCGATGGAAATGAGGGTGGCTAAGCCCTCGCTCATGTACAAACTCAACAGCACGATAAGTAGGCCCTCCCGCACCCCCAAACCACCGGGGACGAAAACGGCGATGAGGCTGAGGACCAGGGTGAAGGAAAAGGCCCCTCCGATGGCTGGGAACAGGCGAGGCGGCAGGGGATGAAAGGCCCAGACGAAGAGGCAAAAACTCGAACAGAACACAAACCAGGCCCCACAGAAACACAGCAACAGCAGCAACATTTGCCCAAAGGGCATCCGGAGGGTCAGGGGAGAACGGCCCAGCAGGCGCAGGGCGAGGCTGCTCAAAGGGCTAAAGACGGCCGGATGCATGACTATCAAAGCGGCGGGAATGCACAAATAGGCCGCCCAGTACTGGCGGGGCGAACTTTCCTGCGCCCAGAAGGGAATGGTGGCGATGGCCACCAGCATCCCGCTGGAAACGAAAAGGAGGAACTCGTAGAAGAAACTGGTAAGGGTGACTGATTTTCTGACCCCGTGCCGTTCTGCCTGTAAAGCGCGTCCAATGGGCAACCAGACTTTTCCGGGGAGATATTTCAGGAAGTTAGTGGTTATCCAAATGCGCACGGTGTGGCCGACTCGGATGGGGGCTCCTAAGAGGTACAAGGCCGCGTGCCATCCCAAGGCGAAAAGCAACAGCGCAGCCATCTGCAGAGCCACCGAGGAGGCCAACCAGGAAAGGTTGAGTTCCCGGTGCCAGTTGTAGGCCCGCAGTTCGGCCCAATTCTCATACACCGTCTTGAGGAGAAAAGCCCCTACCAGGCCCATGAGCACGCCATTGATTACTGTTCCCACCCGTTTACGCCAGGAACGGGAGCCTGGGGTCTTGGGTTCTGATTGAGCGTTCACTTGCGCCAATCCTTCTGCCCCTCCCTATGCACCGCCGCGTACACCTCCCGTTTGGGCAGGCCCCGGCGGGCGGCCACCCGTTTGATGGCCTCTTTGCGGGACCACCCCGCGGCCATTAGTTGCGCCACCTCTTCCTCCACCGTCAGGTCACTTTTGCTCTCCTCGCTTGGTTCTTCCTCGGTCCCAGCCACGATTAGAGTGAACTCCCCCCGGGGGGGATGGTGCTCAAAATAAGTTTGCGCCTCGCCTAAGGTGGTACGTAAAATCTCCTCGTGCACTTTGGTCAGTTCGCGGGCCACGG
>DTZQ01000521.1 GCA_012961305.1 Armatimonadota bacterium
GCGTTGGTCATTACCGCTTCCAGGCGAGCCTCGCGCGGTTCGTTGGGCACGCAGTCCAGGTCGCACTCCGGGTCAGGAGTTTCGTAGTTGATGGTCGGGGGGATGAGGTTATGAATCAGGGCCAATACGGAGATGACGAATTCCACACTGCCCGCGGCTCCCAACAGATGTCCGGTCATGGATTTGGTTGAACTGACGGGCAAGTGGTAGGCATAGGAGCCAAACACCTTTTTGATGCTGACCGTTTCTGAGGCATCACCGGCCGGCGTAGAGGGGGCGTGGGCATTGAGATAATCTATGTCTGCGGGATTGAGACTGGCGTCCTGGAGGGCTGAGTGCATACAGTAGGCTGCCCCGGTGCCACAGGGGAGCGGAGCGGCTACGTGATAGGCATCCCCACTCAGACCGTAACCGATGACCTCGGCGTAAATCCGGGCCCCTCGTCGCTGGGCGTGGGCCAACGACTCCAAAATCACGACTCCGGCCCCCTCACCCATGAGAAACCCGTCCCGGTCTCGGTCGAAGGGGCGACTGGCTCGTTGGGGTTCCTCGTTCCGGGTGGTCATGGCTTTCATAGCGGCAAAGCCGGCAATGGGCAAAGGCCGAATGGCGGCCTCCGCTCCCCCAGCAATGACCGCCTCTGCCTCGCCATACTGAATCCACCGGAAGGCATCCCCAATAGCATGGGCTCCCGTGGCACAGGCCGTCACTACGGACTTGTTGGGCCCCCGGGCTCCGGTGAGGATGGAAACGTACCCCGCTCCCATGTTGGCAATGAGCATGGGCACGAAAAGGGGACTCACCCACTTAGGTCCCTTCTCCAACAGGGCCCTATGTTCACGGTCCCAAGTTTCGACCCCACCAATGCCCGAACCGATAAGCACTCCTATCCGGTCGCGATTCTGGTCGGTGATTTCCAGACCGGCATCGGCTACGGCTTGTAGGGCGGCCACTACTGCATACTGGGTGACCCGGTCCATCCGCCGCAGGTGTTTACGTTCTACATGCTCCTCTGGGCGGAAGTCCTTCACCTGGGCCGCAATTCTCGTTTCGTAGCCGGTGGAGTCGAAATAAGTAATCGGCCCCGCCCCTGATTTGCCACGCAGAAGTGCTTCCCAAAGCGTGCGGCAATCATTGCCCAGCGGGGTAATTACACCCATCCCCGTAACAACCACCCGTTGTTTCATATCTTACTCCCCATCAGCGGTGGCTGCTAACCGAGGCGTGATTCGATGTACTCTACCGCATCAGCGATGGTTACGATTTGCTCCGCATCCTCATCGGGAATTTCGAGGTCAAACTCCTCTTCAATCCGCATAATCAGTTCCACTACATCCAGGGAATCCGCCCCCAAATCCTCCACAAAGGAAGCATCCGGTTTTACTTTTTCCTCCTCCACACCCAATTGGTCTACGATGATGTCCCGTATTTTTTCGTACACCGACATGGCTTCTGTGCTTTTGCCACCTTTGAGAGGCGGCAATGCCCTCCTTTCTATGAGATTAGGTGCCGCCGGTGGCGGCTGAAGGAAAGGAAACGGTCGCTAAACTTTCACCTCACTAAACCCCCGTCCACTTTAAGCACCTGGCCGGTGATGTAGTTGGCTGCTTCAGAGGCCAGAAAGACTACTGCTTGGGCCACATCCTCCGGCGTCCCCAGACGCCTCAACGGAATACGTTCCCGGATTTTCTCCCGCACTTCCTCGCTGAGGGCCTCCGTTAGGCCCACGCCTATGAAACCTGGAGCCACGGCATTCACGGTAATATTGCGACTGCCCAATTCCAAGGCCAACGTTTTAGTGAGACCAATTAGACCGGCTTTGGAGGCGGCATAGTTGGCCTGGCCGGGATTGCCACTTACTCCTACGACTGAGGAGATGTTGATGATGCGTCCATAACGCTGGCGCATCATAGGCCGCACCGCCGCTCGACAGCAGTTGAAGGCGCCCCGCAGGTTGACGGCCAATACTTCCTCCCACTGCTCGTCGGTCATGCGCACAATCAGCGCGTCGCGGGCAATGCCCGCGTTGTTTACTAAAATGTCCACCCGGCCGAACTCCTCAACAGCCCGGGCAATGAGTTCGTTGGCTACCGCGCTCTCGGTTACGCTCCCCCGCACGGTGGTCGCCGGACGACCCAGAGCGCGAATTTCCTGGGCCACTTCCGCCAGGCTCTCTCCCTCGAGGTCATTGAGTACCAAATTGGCTCCCTCCCGGGCCAGGGCCAGGGCGATGGCCCGGCCTATGTTTCGCCCTGCCCCCGTTACTACCGCCGTTTTATCTAACAACAGTTCACCCATTGCTTCCTCCGATGAGCAGGCAGCAGTCAGCCATCAGACCTCATACAAGTTGCGAATTACCATTTACGTTTTACGTCTTGCGTTTGGTGTTTTACGCCTCAAGCCCTTAACCAAGGTGCTTCAGGGCCGGAGACGGAATAACGCTCTGCCTGGGGCAGGGTTCGGGCTACCAAGCCCGTCAGTACGCTGCCGGGGCCGATTTCTACGAAAGTGGTTACACCCTCCTGGGCCATACGCTGTAGGGATTCCACCCAGCGAACCCCGTTGGTTAGTTGACGAGCCAATTTCTCCCGCAGGGCAGCCGCGGCTGTGGTTGGCTCTGCATCCACGTTGGTCACCACTGGCACCTGTGCATCTCGCCAAGTAGCCCGCTGTAATTCCACCTCCAGTCCCGCAGCCGCCGGAGCCATCAGCGGGGTGTGGAATGCCCCGCTGACCCTCAAGGGCACCACTCGTCCTCCGCGCTCCCGGGCCCAAGCAGCAACCTGCTCTACCGCCACTGCTTCTCCAGAAACAACCACCTGTCCCGGCGCATTGTAGTTGGCCGGACAGACTGTCCCCCAGGCTGTTGCCTCCGCACACAGAGTTTCTACTTCCTCTGCCGTCAGTTTCAAAATGGCAACCATAGTGCCCGGTCGGAGGCGGCTGGCATCCCGCATGAGTTCCCCGCGTCGCCGGACCAATTGGAGGGCCGTAGGGAAGTCTAAGGCCCCGGCCACTAAAAGGGCCGTATATTCCCCCAAACTGTGTCCGGCTAAGAAGGCCGGCTGCACCCCTTGGTCAGCCACCAGTTGCCAGAGGGCGTAGGAGACCACCAGCAAGGCCGGTTGAGCGTTCTGCGTCTGATGCAGTTCCCCCTCCGGCCCTTCAAAGCAGAGCCGGCTGAGGGCAAATCCCAACTGTTGGTCGGCCTGTGCAAATACCGCCCGGACCCGTTCATCGGCCTCGTAGGCCGCCCGACCCATGCCCACGGCCTGGGAACCTTGGCCGGGGAACAGAAAAGCAACTTTACCCATAGGCCTTACCAGTACCTTCCTTACCCTGGCTCCAGCGAACCAAGGCAGCACCCCAGGTCAGGCCAGCGCCGAAACCCACCATCAACACGTTATCTCCTCGCCGCAGAAGTCCTTGCTCATCGGCTTCCGCCAGAGCAATGGGGATGGAGGCCGCCGAGGTGTTGCCATAGCGGTGGACGTTGACGAAGACCTTTTCCGGCGGGAGGCCCAGTCGCTTGGCCGCGGCGTCAATGATTCGGATGTTGGCCTGGTGGGGAATAAACCAGTCCACCTCCGCGGGCCGCAGGTGGCACCGATGTAAAACCCGTTCACAGGCTTCCCCTTGGATGCGCACGGCGAACTTGAACACCTCATTGCCGTTCATGCGAATATAAGGATGCCGCCCGAATTTCGCTGCCTGGGGGTTCGCCGGGTAATCGTCCACCACTTTTAGATGGTCAGCGCTGCTTCCATCTGAACCCAAGTCTATCCCCAGCAGGCCATAGCCGGGGGGAACGGGTTGCAGCACTACCGCTCCGGCCCCGTCGCCGAACAGAACGCAAGTGCTCCGGTCAGTCCAGTCCACCAAGTGGCTCATGCACTCCGCCCCGATGACCAAGACCGTCTCATACAGGCCGGTGGCGATGAACTGCGCCCCCATGGCTAAGGCATAGATGAACCCGGAACAGGCCACGCCAACATCGGCGGCTCCGGCTCGTCGGGCTCCTAACCGATGTTGTACCAGGCTGGCTGTGCTGGGGAAAATCATGTCCGGGGTGACGGTGGCGACCAGGACAAAGTCCACTTGGCTGGGAGATAGGTCAGCCCGGGAAAGGGCTTGCTCCGCCGCCGCCGTAGCCAAGTCTGAAGTGGTTTGGTCGGGCCGGACGATGCGGCGTTCCACTATGCCTGTGCGGGTGCGAATCCATTCATCACTGGTATCTACCATCTGGGCGAGGTCAAAATTGGTCAACCGCCGCTCCGGCACACTCATCCCCGTGCCCACGATACCTACTGCTCTACCTACTCCCACGTCTCTCCTCCTCGGACGGCTATTTTCCAGGACCACGGGAAAAGCCTCCCACGGGTTGATTGAGGGCCCTTTTCCGCTCCTGCGCGGAGAATACTTCGCAGGTGTGCTCTACTACCCGCCGCTCCACGGCTTCTTGGGCCACTCGCACGGCGTTCAGGATGGCCTTGGCCCGCGAACGTCCGTGGCAAATCACCACTACGCCGTTCAACCCCAGCAGGAGCGCCCCTCCATATTCGCTGTAATCCAAGCGCCGGGCTATATCTTGCAGCGCTGGCCGCAAGAGAGCGCCCCCTATTTTGGTTAGCAGGTTGGTGTTAACGGCTCCATGCAAGTATTCCCAGAACAGTTCGACGAACCCTTCGGCTATCTTTAACAGGAGGTTCCCAGAGAAACCATCACAAACAATCACATCAGCCACTCCCCCGAAGACATCCTTGGCATCCACGTTGCCGATGAAGTTTAAATCCGCCTTTTGCAACAGAGGATAAGTTTGGCGCGTAAGCGCATTGCCCTTCCCTTCTTCCTCCCCAATGTTCAGCAAACCCACCCGGGGGTAAAGGAGACGTAACATTCGACTCATGTACAGGCTGGCTAAACGGGCAAAAACTACCAGATGTTCCGGCTGACAGTCCACGTTGCCCCCGGCATCAATAACCATGGTCCACTTTTTATCCCGCACCGGAAGAAGGATGCCAATACCTGGGCGAGGGACCTCCTCCACCGTCCCCAGATACAACTTGCCGGCTGCTACCGCCGCCCCGGTGTTGCCAGCGGTGACCAACGCCCGGTCGTTTTTCTCCCGCAGCAAACGCACCCCTACTACAATGGAGGAATCGGGTTTGCGCCGTACCGCCGTGCCTGGAGCCTCATTCATGCCAATAACTTGAGAAGCATGGTGTATCTCCACCCCTTCCACTTTTCCCCAAGTGGTTAATTCCTCCCGCAGGCGCGTTTCGTCCCCCACCAATACGATGGGGAGATGATAAGTACGAGCAGCCACCACCGCTCCAGCCACAATCTCCTGCGGCGCGTAATCTCCACCCATGGCATCAATGACCACTTCCATACTCCGCCTCCACGAGGATGGGCCCTATTCTTCTTTGCGCTCTTTGGGTTGATAAATTTCGCGCCCTTTGTAATAGCCGCAGTAGGGACATGCATGATGCGGCAGGTGTTGCTGACGGCAATTAGGGCAAATCACTAACCGAGGGATGTTTAACTTCCAGTGCGCCCGCCGCTTGTTTCGCCGGGCCTTGCTGGTGCGTCGCTTAGGAACGGCCATAGACTTCTACTCCTTTTTCTCCAGCAGCGCCCTCAATTTCTGCCAGCGCGGGTCTATGAGAGTTTCCCCCTCCCGCATGGTTGCCATCCCCCCTAAGCCCGGACAATCTTCCCGGCAAAGGGGCTGAATGGGCAGCGCCAGCAGCACCGCTTGGCGCACGAGTTCCGAAAGGTCAATAAGTTCCTCCGGGAGGACCAGAAGTTCTCCTTCTTCGGTCCAGCGCTCTGGCCCGTCGGCCATGACCCTTTCGTTTCCCGTACCCACCAAGTAGTGTTCCTCCACCTCACATTCACAGACATACTGAAACGGGGTCAAACATCGAGCGCACTCTAAAGGAACTTCTGCCCGGACCTGACCCCGTACTAACAACCGCTGTCCAGCCACCTGGATGCGAATTTGGCCCGTAACTTCACCCTGCCACAGGGGGTCTGTTTGTTCGTCCAAGGCTAAACGCTCCCCGAAGGGAAACACCTTCTCTTCCACCCCGCTGGCCAGTAGGTCCTCTACTCTAACCTTCAGCATTTTGGTAACTTGCTCCCTTATTTTCCACCGCTAATTAGTTCGGAATAGAACAGGACCTCACGCCCCCTTTCCCGCCCGAGGCATACCCTCCATTCTGCCTTTACGGCGCACTCCAACGGGAGAAGGGATTTTCATTATACCACAACAAAACCCTTAGCGCAAGAGGCTCTGCTCCTTTGGCGAAACAGGCCCTATGAGGGTAGTCCCTCCGACTTGAACTGGACCTTAGCGAGCGGTCCCCCGAATTGGCCCGTTCCTATGGGGAAGTGTGGGCCTCTACGGGGAGGCCCTCAGAGATGGCCTCCAGTTGCTGGAAACCGTCTTCAATGCTGGCCTTAGCCTGATTGACCACGAACTCCAACCGTTGTAAGAGTTCCCGGGCATACTGGTCAGCATTTTGTCGCACCTGAGCAGCGTACTGTTCAGCTTCTCGACGAACCCGCTGGTCATAACTGTCCGCTTCGTGACGCACTTCAGCATCGTAGGAATCGGCCCGCTGGCGCACCTCGGCCTCGTAGCGGTCGGCCTCGCGCTTCCTTTCCTGCGCCTGTTGCTCCGCCAGGCGCACCACTTCCTGTTCTGAGGCTAAAGCCTGGGCTTTTCGCCGCGCCTCTTCGATGATTCTGGCCGCCTCTGCGTGAGCCTGCTCAATAATTTGGCTGGCCCGCTGGCGGGCACTTTGCAACTCGGCCTCTGCTTTCTCCGCTGCAATACGAGCCTGGTATACATCCTCCGGCAGAGACTTCTGTAAATCAGACAGCAGGGAATAAAGGCGCCGCGATTCGACAATCATTCGGCCACCCGAGAACGGAATGCGGGTCGTTTCGTGCTCGAGCAATTCGAAAATGGTCTTGAAAATTTCCTGGTAATCAGCAGGAATGGCTATCGCCCCCTTTCTGTGAGCGGTAGCGCGCCAGCAGCCGAGTCCATACGGGCTCCGGCACGAAACCGCGAATGTCACCGCCAAAACTGGCGATTTCCTTGACCACACTGGAACTGAGGTAGGAATACTGTACGTTGGTCATAATAAAGACCGTCTCCACTTCCGGGGCTTGTTCCCGGTTGAGGTGAGCCATCTGGAGTTCGAACTCGAAGTCGGACACCACCCGCAGGCCCCGGATAATAACTTGTGCCCCCTGGCGGCGGGCATAGTCCACCAGCAGGGTATCAAAATGGTCTACCCGTACATTGGGCAGGTGAGCACAGGACTCCTTCAGCATAGCCTCCCGCTCTTCCACCGAGAACAATGGCCGCTTAGCCGGATTAACCGCTACGGCTACAATTAGTTCATCGAACAATCGAGATGCCCGTTCAATAATGTCCAGATGGCCGTAAGTAACCGGGTCGAAACTTCCCGGATAAATGGCAATACATTTTTTCAACCGACCTACCTCCCCTTTGGTCTTCGGGGTTTTAGCCCCCTGGCCCCCGCAGAGGGCCCTGAAGGGCCTGACTCCCCAGGTAGTAAAACGTCAACTGAGCCTCACCCATTCGCCGCTGCCGCTGGCGGCGCAACTGTCCGTACACCTTCGCCAGTTGGTCTCGATAGTGGTGCTGCACCACTACCACCCCTTCAGCCCGCAGCAGGGAAGGATGCACTCCCAACCAGGCCAAACATTCGCTCGCCGCTGTCACCCCGTAGGGGGGGTCGGCA
>DTZQ01000522.1 GCA_012961305.1 Armatimonadota bacterium
CTCAGTCCGGCACGGCTGAGGTACAACCTCCGCGATGCCGGCTCCCTTCTAACGGCAGGAGACCCGACCTAACCTACTGCAGGGACTCACTTATCTACCAAGCCTGGAATGCCCCCCAAAGACCCGAAGGGAAACAGGGCAATTAGGCAAAGGACTGAAGACTGAGTCATGAATACTGCGTCCCTGCGCCCTCAGTCCTGGTGAAGATTGCCTAATGGCCCAAAGTCTCCTCTGCGGCTGGGGGGTAGGTCCCTGGTTCAGCCGGCGGCTCAGGGGTGATTTTCCGTCCGGGCTTGGCACCGACCTTCCACCCTCGTCGGCTCGCTGGGGCCTGCTCCCGAACGTACTCCTCCCCGTCTTCGCCTTTCACCGGTATTTTCCTCAGATTTTCCGCTGGGGGCCAAACAATCGGCTTTACATCCCCCAGTATACTACACATTCCCTCATCTGTCAAGTAGGAGTAAAAAACGTTTCGCGAATCAAGTTTAACCCCTCCTCCCGGCTGACGGACTCGAGAGCAAAGCAAGGATGTGAAGGGAAATCCGGCGCCCCTGTCAAGGTCAAATCCCTATGGTTCCAGGGCAGGATTTCCCCATCTCGCCCCGTGGGAGCCTGGCGCGAGCAACTAACGTGCCCCAATCTCAAGGAGCCGCCCACCACTCCTGCCCCGCTATCCACACGCTTTCCACCGACAGCTCCGGCAGGCGTTCCGGCGGCACCTGACGGGGGTCAGCGGCCAATACGACGAAATCCGCCACGTACCCGGGCCCCAGTCGCCCGCGCCATTCTTCCGCTCCTTCCGCTTCTGCCCCGCCCACCGTGAACAGGCGCAGGGCTTCCTCCACCGTTAAGTTCTCCTCTGGCATTTGCCCATCCCGGGTGACGGCCCGGGAAATGCCCTCCAGCGGACTCAGCCGTTCTACTGGACAGTCTGAACCCCCGGCCAACCGAACCCCCTGCTGTAACAGCGTTTTCAACGGATAAGCCCACCGAAACCGGACGGGGCCCACCCGCTGCCGGGTCCAAAAATCGGATTTAATGAACTGGGGCTGTACCACAAGCAGGAGGTTGGCCTCGGCCAGGCGGTTAACGAGTTCCTCGCTGAGCAAAGAGGCGTGCTCCAAGCGCAGGGGAAAGGGACCTGCCGGGGCCTCCAGGGCCCTCAGGGCTTCGATAGCCACCCGGTTGGCCCGGTCTCCGATGGCATGAACGGCCACACTGAACCCGGCCGCGGCGGCTTCGCGGGCCAGAGCGCGCAGTTCTTCCAGGTCGTGGAGCAGTTGGCCGCGCTCGCCGGGAGCATCGCTGTAGTCCTCCTCCAGGGCCGCCGTGCGCGCGCCCAGAGAGCCGTCGGCGAACACCTTAAGCGGCCCCAAGCGCACAAACTCATCTCCGAAACCCGCCGTAAGGCCCAGTTTTTGCAGGGCCTCGAGCCAGCCGAAAGGCAGCAAAAGCAGCGTGCGCAGGGGCCATTCTCCGGCGGCCCGCAGGCTCAGCACCGTTCGCACCTGCACCGCTGAATCCACCAGCACGTGCGCCGCGGTAAGGCCCGCCGCCAACGCTTCCTGTACCGCCCGCCGGGCCCCTTCTTGGGCTTCCTCCAAAGTCGGCGGCGGCACCGCAGCCCACAGGGGAGCGGTCTGACCTTCCCTCAGCAGGCCATCCTCCGAGTCCACCCCGGCCAACTCCAAGGCCCGGCTGTTGGCCACGCAGGCATGGCCGCAAATGCGGGTGAGCAGTACCGGCGTGCTGGGGAAAGCCCGGTCCAGGTCCGTCCGGGTGGGAAACCGCCGCTCCCGCAGGCGTTCTTGGTCAAAACCCCGACCCAGCAGCCAGACGCCGCCCGCCAGGCGACCCTCCCTTTGGTGCTGCCGCAAGTGGTCCAGCAACTCCTCCAGCGAAGTGCAACCGGTCAAATCGGCCTGGCGCATTAGGGACAGCCCGTAGGCCACTAAGTGGACGTGGGCGTCGGTGAAGCCGGGCAGGATGGTTCGGCCTCCCAGGTCGTAGCACTTGGTCTGCGGGCCGGCCAAAGATAGAACCTTCCGGTTGGAACCCACGGCCATTACCCGTCCCCCGCGAAGGGCCAGAGCCTCTGCCTGCGCCGGACAGTCGGCCATCGTCAGCACCCGGGCGTGGTAGAACACCGTGTCAGGTTGCATGGGTTTTCCTCCCACCTTCGGCCCGGGGACCGAGGTAACACTCGGTTCAGAATTCTTTGACCCGAACTTTACCTTTCCCTCAGGCTGCTGTAACCTCCAGCGGTTATAATTAAGACATCAACACGGGGGCGTGTTGGTTGAAGGGCACCGGATTGGGCAGCGGTGCCCTTCATATTTTGGCCAGCGTTCAGCGCTCAGTCCTCCGTTTACGTTGGGACCTCTGCTTGCGGACCTCGGCTATGGTTACCTCGCGCCCCAAACGGGCTGACCGGTAGGCCGCATCCATGATTTCCATTACCGTGAGGCCCTCCTCGCCGGGCGTTTTGGGCTGGCCGTCGGTCAAACAGGCAGTTACAAAGTCGGCAATCAAGGACTCGCCCCGTTCCTGCCGCTCCGGCACCTGGGGAACGATTTCCACCTGGAGCCCTTCCTGTTCCGTGTACACCCGCAGGGGGGTCAAACGCAGGCCGGCCTTGGTGCCAAACAGTCGCACGCCATCGCCGCCGTCCATATTGGCCGCCCAGGCGGTCTCGAAGGTGGCCGTCAGTCCTTCCTCGAAGCGCACAAACAGCGCCGCGTGCTCCTCTACATCGTAGGGCGTTTCTAACTCTACGGGTTCGCCTACCCCCCGGAAAGTCATGGCACTTACTGCGACCGGGCGGGGATGGGCCAGCAGGTAGAGGATGAGGTCCAGGTCGTAGCAGCCAATGTCGGCCAGCGCCCCACCCCCGGCCTTGGCCGCTTCTAAGAACCATTGGGAACTGAGCAAAATGTCCAATCCCGGCCGTCCCCGCCGTCGGAACCGACTGACCCGGGCGTAGTACACCCGGCCCAATGCACCGGAGGCGACGTACCGCCGGGCCGCCTCGACGGCGGGGCTGAACCGCGACCGGGCATGACAAATGCCCAGTTTCACGCCGGCCTTCTGGCAGGCGGCGACCATTTCCCGCGCCTCGCGAGCGTTCAGGGCCATGGGCTTCTCACAGAGCACATGCTTGCCCGCGGCCGCCGCGTCGCAGGTGAGGGAAGCGTGGGCGAACGGAGGAGTGCACACACTCACCGCCGCGATTTCCTCAAGGGCCAATAGTTCCCGATGGTCAGTTACCGCCGTTTTGAGGTCGTACTTCGCCACCGCCTCCCGGAGTGCCGTCTCGTCCACATCGGCAATGGCGACCACTTCCGCCTGCGGACAGGCCAAGTAACTCTCCACATGCCGCTTGCCAATGGCCCCCACGCCGATGACTCCGACCTTCAAGGTTCCTTTCATGGTCTCCTCCTGTACGGAGAAAATGCCTAAGCGTAAACGCTCAGGCTGAGCGGAGCAAAGGAGGGCATCTTCAGCACCCTTAGGCTGCTCAGCCTGGGGCTTGAGCCTCAGGCGGCCAGGCTGCCCTATTATCTATAACCTACCTGGGGGCAATTGTCAACTTCCCAGTGCCCCGTTGACAAAATTGAGCCCAACGGCTATACTGTATAGGGTGTGAAGCCCAAAGTGTGAGGGGTGGTGCCCTCACACTCCAGAAGCCGCGGTGCTGGCCAAGGGGCACGTGCGGTTGGTGCGGCTCCTCACTCGTTTCGGCTACGGGCTTGCGTCTTTCGACCTGCACCGGCCTGAGGATTGGAAAACGGCGGGTCGGGGAGGACATTTGGCAGGGGCCAGCGTCGTGAACGGTGGTTCTACAGCCGCTTGGAAGCCACCGCCCAGGAGCGAGCGGGGGGAAGCCCTCTTGCAGTTTAGCGGCGAATTTGCCGATGCCGGGGGGTCATCTGACGGCTCGCTCAGCGGTTCTGGCGGGAGAAGGGAGTGGACTGTGGCCTACTCTCACGCTTCGGCAAAGGCGAAGGGGGTTCTTCTGTCGAGGTGGGTGGGGCCGGCTCTGACGGGACTGCTGCTGGCCCTGTGCTTTCCTCCCTACCACCTCTGGCCGCTGGTGTTCGTGGCTTTAGGGCCGCTGTTGGCCAGCCTGTGCACCGGGGGCGGGTTCGGACGGGGCTACCTGATGGGCCTGGTCTTCTTGGGCCTGCTCATCTCCTGGATGCGCTACTTGACCCCCTTCGGGGAACAGGCCTACGCCGGACTGGTACTCTATCGGGCGCTGTTCTATGGCCTTTTTGGGGCCCTTTTTGCCGCCGTGCGCACCCGGCGGGGAGTCACGGCTGCCCTGCTCACGGCCCCTTTCCTGTGGGCGGGGGTGGAGTATGTGTCCTCCCTGGGCCCGTTGGGCTTCCCCTGGGGGCTAATGGGACAACCTCTCTGGGGCCTGCCGCCGCTGATTCAAATTGCCGAGGTGGGCAGCACCTACATTTTGGCCGTGCTGCTGGTGGGAGTGAACGCGGCTTTTGTGGCCCTGGGGTTCAACCTGAGGGTGGGGCCGCCTTATGTGGTAGGGGCTCTGCTGCTGCTGAGTGCGGATTTGGCCTACGGAGCGTGGCGGCTCACCGTGCCCTTGCCTGAGGGGCCCCGGGTGTGGGTGGCCCTGGTGCAGGGCAATGTTCCCCAGGAGGTAAAAGTCACGGCGGAAGGCGTGATGCAAATGTGGGCCCAACACCGTCGCCTCACCCTGCGGAGAGTACGGGGAAGGGCCCAAGTTGTAGTGTGGCCGGAGACGGCCCTGCCCACTTATTTGCCCTGGTCACTGACCCTGCGGGAGGGGGTATCCGCTTTGGCGAGGGTGATGGACGCTGCCCTTCTCATCGGCAGTGTTGATGTGGAGGACGAGCGTACCATCTACAACTCTGCCTTCGTGGTGGAACCCAACGGACGGTTCGGCGACGTGTACCACAAAGTGCACCTGGTCGTCTTCGGCGAGTACACGCCCTTTAAGGAGCAACTGCCCTTCATGCGCATATTCTCCGTGCGGGACCCGGATTACACGGCGGGAAGGGTCTACGGGCCGGTGCGCACCCCCGGGGGAGCGGTAGGCACGCCGATATGCTACGAATCCACCTTCCCTCAGATTGCCCGCCAGTTCGTCCGCCGGGGCGCGGAATGGCTATGCGTTATCACCAACGACGCCTGGTTTGACGGCACCGGAGAGACCTTGCAGCACGCCTCTTTGTCCGTTTTCCGAGCCATTGAGACCCGCCGCTGGGTGGCCCGCTGTGCCAATACCGGGCTGACTGGGTTCATTTCGCCCCAGGGATTCCTCACCGCCACGGTGCCTTTGCAAACTGAGGCGGTGGCGGAGCATGAAATCACTCGCCAGCGGACGGAGACGTTCTACGTGCGCTACGGGGACGTATTTGCCTGGCTCTGTTTGGCAGTGAGCGCGGGAGCCCTGGGGAAACACCGCACCAGGAGGTAAGAACATGGTTTCGCAGGCAAGTTTGCTGGGCCGTGCTGCCCTGGCGGCCCTGCTTTTCACAGGAGCAGGGGCAGAAGTTCAAAGTTCCCACCCGCCGCCCTCCGGCCTGCGTGGGCCGAAGGAGGAGGCCATAGTTCTGGCAAACGAGGCCCTGCGGGTTGCCGTCTCGCCGCGCACGGGCGAGATTGAGCAACTGGAGAGCCGCCAACCCACGCCGCTGTCCTTGCTCGACCATCCCCAGGAACCTCTGGGCCTGTGGGTGATGAACCTCGACCAGAACTGGGCTGAGCCGCTGAACGTGGTGCACCGCTGGCAGATTGACGAGCGCCGGCGCATTCGCGCCACGGTCGCCCCAGCGGAACATCCGGTAGTCGAGGCAGACCTGACCTACGACCTCTCCGGCGACTGCCTCTCGCTGAAGGCGCAGGTGCGTTTCCTGGCCGATGACGCTTCTTCCTACCGCTTGGTTTGGGGTCAGCCGTCCGTGTCGGGGGAGGAACTGTTCTCCTATCCCTATTCGGAGGGCCTCGCCTCCACCGGCGGGCGGCAGTTTCTGCGCTTGGGCAGCGCGGGCAGCCTGGCGAGCCGCCAGACCTTCCCCCCGGAGACGACGGTCGAGGTCGAACTCACCGTCCTCTCCCAGTGGGAGTTGGACGCGGTGACCTCCTTGCGCTATCGCCTCCAGCCCAACGGCGATGGGTACTACTTTGACCTCATCCGCCGGGGCGAGGCGGTACGCTGCTGGATGGTCAAGGACGGAAAATGGGTCACGCAGGGGAATGGCTTGGGGGTGAAGGAGCACTCATGGGCCCTGGGCCGGAGACATCGGCTCAAAATTGTGGGCCGGGCGGATGGGTTCGACTGTTACCTGGACGATGAACCCGTGTTCCACATCGCTGACCCGACCTTCACCGCGGGAGCCATCGGTTTGAAGCAGCATTACAACGGCACCACCCGCCTGCACGCGGTCACGGTGCGGCAGGGCGAACGGGTGCTGCTCCAAGACGATTTCCAGGGCTATCCCCTGGGCAGGGAGCCGGAGCTTCTGTGGGTGGTACGGGCGGGCCTGGTCTCCGTGGAGGATGGGGGGCGGGAGTGGGCGGGCTACCCGGCGCGGTTCATCACCCTGCCCGACCGCTACGTGGTCTGGGGCCAGTTGGACCTCAATCACCCGGTTATCCTGAACCGCCGGGAAACCAAAGCGCCTTGGCTGGCGATTGGGCCCAAGGGCCTGCGGAAGGGCGAGCATTACACCTTCAGCGTGGTGTTGAAGGCCCTCCCCCGGCCGCAGTTTGCGCGGCGGGACGCCCTGCGCTGGTACGTCCAGCGGATGTTCGACAGCGACCCCTTCTTCCAAGGCCCCCCGGTGCGGCTGGCCTATGAAATCTCCCGCACCTTCCCGGAGGGCAACTTCGTCTTTTACTCGGCTGGCTATTCCCTGCTCGGCCAGCGGCTTCAGCCGGAACAGGTCCGGCAGATGGAAGAGCGTTTGCAGGCCCTCCGCTTCACCAACGTCATCTTCACCGATTGGTACAGCATACCTTGGACGGGGCGGGAGAGACCTCGCGCGGATTTGGCCGGGGCCTGGCTGAATCCCTGCACGCGAGAGGTTCAGTTGGGCAGGCGGCTCAAGGAGGAAATCGCCCGGCTGCACCGCCAGGGTTTCAAGGTCTACCTCTACTTCTGGCCGGTGACCCTCTCCTTTAACCCTCGCAATGAAGCCAAGTTGCGGCAGTTGATTGATTTCGCCAAGCGGTGCGTGGACTTCTACCAGGCCGACGGCCTCGGCTACGACATGAATTGGCACGTGCACAAACAGGTGCTCAAGTTGCAGTACGAGTTGTTCCACTGGCTGCGGGAGAAACACCCGGAGGGGCGCATCATCGTGGACTACGGTTTCGGCACCCCCTCGCAACTCTACGCCGACACGCTCATCTCCGAGTTCGGCCTGTGGATGTACGGCCTGCCCCACAACAACGTCATCGAATCGTTCACCGCCCTGCGAACCAACGTGACTAACCTCATCTACTTCGAGGGGCCGCTGCGGGAATTGAAGCAGGGCCGGCCGGTGAGGAAAATCGGCATTGGGAAGGTGAACGTGCGGTCGGTGGAGGAGTGGTATCACACCTACGTCCAACTGGTGATGCAATCGTTGGCTCTGGGCGGGAGTTGGAGCGACAGCGCTGCCTCCTTCAGCCGGCCGGAGTTCGAGCCGCTGGTGGACCGCACCACGCTGGCCCATTTCTCTGCCCGGACGGTGGCGACGCCGCTGGTGACGGAGACCGGCTGCGCCGAGTGTCGCCCGGACGATGGCATGGTCGCAGTCTGGGCGGATGAGGGGAACCTGCTAATGGCAGTTTATCGCCATCGGCTCTCTTGGAAGCCGGAGCCGGGCTTCTTCCGCCCAGAGGAGGTGGCCAACCCCTTAACGGTTACCGTTCACCGTTCCGCTCTGGCGAGGAACGGATTACGCCGCATTCCTCCGCTCAAAGTCGTGGTGCTCGACCCGGAGGGTCGGGAGCGAGCCGGGGCGAGATTCCGCTGCGAGGTCTCGCCCGCGGCGGTGCAACTTACCGGCGACTTAGGCGAAGGGGAGTTGCTGTTGGCTTGGAGCAAAAGGTAAATTCATGTTGCAGGGCGGAGTTAGAACAACTGTAACTGTCGGGCACGGGGATCCTCGGTATCTACTCCAGGTGCCCGGTGAACGGTGGCTGTGAGGTCGTCAAAATGAGTCAATGCCTCAGCGAACCACTCATACGAAAGCCCCCCCGTAGCCCAAACGGAACTCGCCTCCTTCAATAATTCGCCCATGAATCGCACGAACAACTTGCCTTGATGCTCTTCACGGTGACGGGGAGGTAGATTCCCCATCGCTTTCTGCACCGCCTCATTGGGCGATAAGGAGGGGGCCCCAGACGGCCCGAGCCTTTTTTGACATACCAATACTAAATCCACGTCCAAGGCTTGCTTGTTTCGCACGTGCGGGTTTACCTTATATTCACTTCTAACCGGGAAAGAATCGGTAATGTGGAAACCGCTTTCCATAAGAGCAATGAATGTTGTCCACCACGCCTGCCACTTTGTATGGTGAAACGTGAAAATAAGCCATCCCTCATCTTTGAGCACCCGTCTGCATTCTTTGAATACAGAGGTCAACAAAACGCGATAATGTTCTTCTCCTTTTCCCATGCCCTCATTGACAATTGCTTCTCGTTCAGTTGGTACATGGTCAGCGGTGAAAGCCGGATGGTCAACTAACAATTTTAACCAGACATAGAAAAAGTTCGACAGTTCCGAGTAGTGAATGTTGCCGGAATAGGGAGGGTCTGTAATAACGAAGTCCACGGACTTATCAGGAATTGTGGGTAAGTTCGCTGAATCCCCACATAGCAGCAAGGCACCACGGGTTGAACGTTCAAGTTCCTCAAAGGAGGAGACGAGGGTGGGAGTGATGGTCTCTTGTTCGGCATATACAGTCCTGACGGTGTTACGCGAATCTTTGAACTTGTCGAAAGGGCGTTGACAGAACCGTTTAGCGCGAACATAGCGATGGTAACAGTTGACGAACGTCCCTGCTCCCTCTTTGGCCACACCCCAGACTGCGTTTTCCACTGGTGTCGTAGTGAGGGGCATCGCGTGGTAGTTAAAGAGATGGTGCAGTTTCCGGTGCGGATAGTTGTAGGGGGTCATCATGTTGTTATATTCCAGCGAATTGGAGAAGACGGTGAAAAAGGCATAGCGATACTCCTCCTCGGGGATTGCTTGAATGGCCTCAATCAGATAGTTGAAGGCAAGCAATTGACGGGCGTTGAAAACCTCGTAATAATAGTGATATTTGTGCCGCCGCCAGCGAACGGAGGAAGCCCCTTCTAAGATGGGCTGTCTGGGAAATATTAGCCGTTCTTTGACCTCTTCGAAGGTTCGTTCAATTTCAGCCAGGTTTCCCCAATCCTCCGGGTCAGGCGATTTATACAACCGGTCCTGGCAGTAAGGACACCAATACTCGATAGCCACCAGTTTTTCGCGCAAACGTTGTCCCGCCTTCAACGTCTGGATGAGCGAGACTTGCTCTCGTCCACAGTGGGGGCACCGGTAGTAACCTTGGTTGTAAGTGCCTTCCCGGGGGTCGAAGACCAAGCTACACTGCCTGCAGGAACAAGGGCCGGCTCCATACCATTCATTCAACCGGTGACATTGGGGACAAAAAACGGTGGCCGGATTCCGATGCGATATGGGTTTGTTTCGCTGAACTCCCGCATTGAGCAGGGTGCGTTTGAACAGGTAAACGTCTTCGCCACAACCGGGGCAGCGCACATAACGCACCCAGAAAGAATATAGTCCCCCGCTGGCGGCATTGCACGTTGCACAGGTAGTTCGGTAGAGGGCTCTGATGCGCTCACCAGCGGTGCATTCCAATTGCCTGAAGTAGGCTTCTAACTTGTCAATGTCTATCGGCTTGAGCGTTTCGCGCACAATCCAAAATGAAACAGGGTTGATGTCACAGCCGATGACTTTGGCCCCCAGGCGGCTTCCCTCTATCAGAGTTGTACCTCCGCCCATGAAAGGGTCAAGAATGATAACCTCACTCAAGTCATGGCTTTGGAAGTAGTCGCTTTTCTCCGAAAGGGAGTGATTTGCCCTGGGGACAAAGGGGGTGTATGCTGCATCCCGATAGGTCGCCAGTAGAATGAGGGAACGAAATAGGGCCCCGGGGCGACGTGCCCACCACTTGTGTAAGGAGTAAACAGGGCGGTAATACTGCCGCTTGCCCAGTTCCTCCTGCGCCAGTTTGTTTATGGTCTCCTCCACATAGAGGTTAGGAATGAATTTTTCCCGGTCCATGTTCAATCCTCGCACCAGAAAGGCGATGGAGACCTCGGTACGCGGTCGTATTCCCGCTCCTTATAGAACGCTTCCAACGTCGTACTGTAAGGAAATTCGTTTCGGAACTCCTGGCGTAAATTGGTTAGCAAGTCGCTGCCCAAGTGCGCTGCAAACTCGCCCCGTAGGGCTTGGTCATACCAATGCGCTAAGTCTGTCTGGGTGATTATTCCACGAACACGTTGTCCCAATTGTTGACACACCCGCTCTATGGTCTCCCTCTCAGCGTCCTTACAAACTATCACAATCCAATCTGCGGCGACTTCCTCGCAGATGTCCTCAGCAAGTTCCTCGGTGAGGGTAAGATGCTTAACCTGCACAATAGGTCCAAAGTTCGCCCAGATGTCCAAACCTCTATCGGCGACGTTCGTCACTCCTGCACGATACAGCCTTGCATTAAGGCTGATAGTCGGACTTTGGGAATCTATACCCAAAACCAAAGATGTGAAATCCTCAAACTCGCGAAGCAACTCAATTTTGGCGGGGTTCGCTGTTAAGGTTACCTTAACGCCTAAATGCTTGACAAGGGTATTAAACAACGCGTAGACCACTATTTCATAGGCCTTGTCAATGCTGCGTCGAATACCTCTTTCCCACACAAACTCCGCAAGGAAAGCATTAAGGTCGAACCTGTCCACCGTTGCCTTTGCCAGCAATTCGTCTAAACGTAGTATCCGTCGCTGGCGCTTCCGGAATTGCTGGTAGATGTAACGCTCCACTACCCCATGATACCGATTGTTCTCCTCAGCCAGCACAGCCAAAATCGCAGGGGAATAGCATTAGCCTCGAAAAGGTTGTCTTGATATTTCTGCGAGGAGGTGGAAACTCGGTCAATTAGCAGGCGCGTTTCTGGAGTGCAGAAGCCACGCTTCAACTCTGGATGCCTCTGTGTATTGGCAAAAGCAAGGCCTTCGCGCCCCAAATTATGCACCAGCAAAAGCGAACCCTTCGCACTTCCAATTATAGGCAATTTAGCCAAGTTTGTCAACCCTCCGAAAGAGACAGGGACGTAGGGGAGGAATCGCAGGTCTAAGAGGGAATTAAGGCGAGGGAGGAAGGAAAATGCGCACCTTTGTACTCATCGGTCTGCTCTTGCTCCTCCTCGGCAGCGAGGAGGTCGGGGCGAAGAGTCTGACCTACCTCCGCTGCCTGGCCGCTCTGCCGTTGGAGCAATCCGTGCTGCAAAATGGCGACCTGGAGCAGGTGGCAGAGGGCAAGGTCGCCGTCTGGGAGCCCTGGGAGGAGGGCTACACAGTGGACCAGCAGGTAGCCCACACGGGCCGCCGCTCCGCCCGCTGCGAGAGCCGCTCGCCTGAGGTGGAGTACGGCCTGGGCCAGACGGTCGTGCTGAACCAGAAACGACCGCAGGTCATCATGGCCGAAGCCTGGAGCCGGGCGGAGAACGTATCCGGCAGCCCGGACAGCGGCTATTCCCTCTACCTCGACCTCATCTACACCGACGGCACGCCCCTGTGGGGCCAGGTGGCCCCTTTCGACTGCGGCACCCACGACTGGCAGAAGCGACGGGTGACCGTGGTGCCGGAGAAGCCCGTCAGGGAAGTGCGCGTGTATGGCATCTTCCGCCGCCACACCGGCCGGGTCTGGTTCGACGACTTTCGCCTGGCCGAGTTATCCTTGACTTCCCGTCCCCCGCTTGCGGGGGGCAGGAGGGGCGTAGCGACCTTCGACGGGGTGCCCGTCACCGGCGAAGTGCCCTCGCGGCAAGTGCAGGAGCCGATGGTGCTGCGTACGGGGGACGGACTGACGATGACCTTCGATGCGGCCACCGGGCAGTTGGTCAGCCCGACGGGGCGAGTGGGTGGCTTCCTGCTGCGCGACGTGGCTGCCAAGAGCGACTTCCGCCAGCCGGTGGGCCGTTTGGAACGGAGGGCGGATGGCTTCCGACTGCAGGCTAAGGACGAGGAGTTGCAACTGGCCTTGGAGGTGACGGCCCAAGTGCAGCGAGACCATCTGGCCTTTACGGGCGTACTTTCCGACCGCCGGGGGGACGACCGGGCGGTGACCGTGTGCTTCGTCTGGCCGGTGGAGGCCTTAGGCTGGACCTGGTCGGACGAGGTGCGCACCCACCGTCCCATCGAAGCGGGTCAGCCCTATGGCAATTTCGTCTTCGTCGGCTGCGGGGCGACTGGGCAGGCCTCGCGCTATCCCTTAGCTGCCCTCAGCGGCCCCCAGGAGGGGTTGGCCCTGGCCGTGCCCCTGGACACACCACGCCTCGTCCGGCTGGCCTACGAGGGGCAGCAGCGGCTCTACTACGCCGCCTTTGATTTGGGCCTGAGCGCGGATACGAAGAAGTTCCCCTCCCGGGCCTCCTTCCGCTTCCTCGCCTATCGCTTCGACCCGGCCTGGCGGTTTAGGGCCGCTCTGGCCCGCTACTACCGCCTGCTTCCGCACCTGTTCGTCAAACGGGTCGCCCGAGAGGGCATTTGGATGCCCTTCACCGACATCGCCACCGTAGAGGGTTTTGAGGATTTCGGCTTCGCCTTCCACGAGGGGAATAACAACGTCCCCTTTGACGAGGAGCACGACATTTACAGTTTCGTCTACGTGGAGCCGATGAGCCATTGGCTGCCCCTGCCTGCACAGGTGCCGCGCACGCTGGAGGCGGCTCTGGCCCACCTCCAGCGGCGGGCAGGGGAGGGCAACCAACAGGCCATCGCCACTTACAGTTCCGGCCTGCAGGATGAGCAGGGCCGGTGGGTGGTATCCTTCCACAAGGCTCCCTGGTGCGATGGGGCCCTGTTCCTCCTCAACCCCGACCCGGATTTGCCCGCTCCACCCGATTATCCCCTGAGCCAGTTCGCGCACGAGTGGCAGAGGATTGAGACGGCCTTCCGGTCGGAGGAGAGCCGGGTCGCTGGATGGCAGCCCTGGGGAGGGGGTTACTCGGCTGCTCCCAGCGAGGGCCGGGGTGGCTCGCAGGCCCTCAAGTGTTCACGTCAGGCCCCGTCTCGGGGCCAGGGAGCCAGCCAAGTGGTGGCTCTCCACCAGAAGCAGCCCCGTCCTCTTGTGGCCACCGCCTGGAGCCGGGCCGAGGGGGTCACCGGCGAGCCGGACAGGGACTACGCGCTGTACTTAGACCTGACCTTCGCCGACGGCTCGCACCTCTGGGGTCAGACGGCACCCTTCGCCGTGGGCACCCACGACTGGCAGCAGGTAACCGTGCGCGTGGAGCCGCCCAAACCCATCGCCACCGTAGCCTATCACCTGCTCTTTCGCGGCAACCATACGGGCACGGTCTGGTTTGACAACGCCTCGCTCAAGGAGGAGGGCCGCGACCGTGAACTGCTGACCAACCCCGCCTGTGAGCCGGAGGCCGCACGGCCGGCCGTGTTGGACGGGGTGTACATCGACTCGCTGGAGATGGGCAGTAGGGCCCTCGACTTTCGGCGAGAGCACTGGGTCAGCGCGGACGTGCCCCTGGTCTTCGACACCCACACCGCCCGGCCGGCCCGACTGCTGCATTTCTGCACCTACGAGTTCGCGGCCGAGGTGGGCCGGCGAATGCACGAGCAGGGGAAGTTGCTCTTCGCCAACTCGGCCCTGATTCGGTTCCCCTGGCCGGCGGCGGTGCTGGACATCCTGGGCATCGAAACCAACTGGGCCCCCGGCGGGCAGTACACCCCCAACTCCGATGCCATCATGAACTACCGGCGGGCTCTGTGCTACCAGCGGCCCTACTTGCTGCTGCTGAATACCGTTTACGACCGTTTCCCCCGCGAGTGGGTGGAGAAGTACTTCAAGCGGTGCGCCTTCTACGCCATCTTCCCCAGCATGTTCAGCCACAACGCTGCCACTGACCGCTACTGGGAGCGTCCCAATCTGTACAACCGCGACCGAGCACTGTTTCGCGAGTACATACCCCTCATCCAGACCCTGGCCGCTGCTGGTTGGGAACCGCTGACCTGGGCGCGCACCGACCGGAAGGAAGTTTACGTTGAACGCTATGGCCATCCGCCCACCGTCTATCTAACCCTGTTCAACGACAGCGATGTCGGGCACTCTTTCTCCCTGAGGGTGGACTTGGAGGCCCTGGGCTTTGGCGGGCGCGTGCGGATAGAGTCGCTGCGGCCGGCGGAGGCGGTACTCGGTCGGGCCGAGGGGAAGTGGGAATGGGGGGGCGAATTGGGTCCGGAAGACCTACTGGTGTTGCGGTTGCAGAGTTCTCAGTAGCCACAAGCCTGAGGCTTGCACTTGCAGGGTTGGAACTCTGCTTGGCGGAACTAATTGGGAGGGGAACTACGAGGAGGAACCTCACGGTATTTTCCGCCGGCTTCCTGCGGAAGGGGTAGAATCGTGACCTCTGGTTTCCCCTTTATCTCCAGCACCACCACGGAGCAAATGGGGTCCGGGGCTGCAGGGGGCAAAGTTATCCCCACTTTCCCCTCCGTCTGGACCACGGCCAGCGGCTTGTGTTCTGGGTCGGCCAGCAGGTAAGCCCGTTTGACCGGATTGTTCAGCCCCGGCACTTCAAAGGTGCCCTCCGGCCACTCGAACAGGTGCAGGTACAGTTTGCCGGGTTTGGTAGTACAGCGCCACTTAGTCTGATTGAGATGTTGTCGGAAGGGTGTAGGTCCCGTGCCGTAGATGGCTTCTCCGTTGACCTTCAACCAGCGGCCCAGGGCGAGCAGACGCTCCCCGCTGGGCTGAGGAATGATGCCCTCCGCCGTGGGGCCTACGTTCAGCAGATAATTACCGCCCTTGCTGACAATGTCCACCAACTTAAAGAGCAGCACTTCCACTGGTTTCCAGTTGTGGTCGTTCTTCTTGTAGCCCCAGGTATCGTTGATGGTGGCCGGTGTTTCCCAGTCCCCCTCGACCACGTTAGGGGGAATTTGGTTGTCCCCCATCTGGCGATAGTCGCCAAGCCCGTGACCAATGCGACCGTTGATTATGCAATAGGGCTGCAACTGGCGCACCAAAGCCACCATTTCCTCCCCCTGCTCCCGGCTGATGTTTCGGGGGGTGTCGAACCAGAGGAGACCGAGGGGACCGTACTGGGTCAACAGTTCCCGCACCTGTGGCTTGGCTTTCTCCTCAAAATAGCGGGCGAAGTTCTGCTTTTCTGGGTCGTAATCCCAAGTGTTGCCTGCGGCATCGGGATGGTGCCAGTCCTGAACATGGGAGTAGTAGAAGCAAAACTTAATCCCTGCCTTCTGACATGCTTTGGCCAGTTCCTTCATGGGGTCGCGTGCGAAGGGTGTGGCGTCCACGATGTCGTAGTCGCTGACCTTAGAGTCGTACATGGCGAAACCGTCGTGGTGCTTGGCCGTGATGACCAGGTACTTCATGCCCGCTTCCTTGGCCAGTCTAACCCATTCCTCGGCATTGAACTTCACCGGATTAAACTGTTTGGCCAGTTGCTCGTACTCCCGTACCGGGATGCGGGCCCGATTCATAATCCACTCGCCGACGCCGGGGATTTCCTGGCCCTTCCACACCCCGGCGGGGATGGCGTACAGACCCCAATGGATGAACATACCAAACTTGGCCTCGCGCCACCAGCCCAGGCGGTGGTCTTTCTGCCTTTGGCTTTCTACCAACTGATTTTGGGCCATGGTTTTTCTACCTCCTAAGATTTGAATGGCAAACAGAACCAGACAAAATAAAAGCAGGGGACGACCAGCCAGGAGACAGAGTTTTTAGTCCATTGCATAGGCTTCACCTTCTTATTTCTCCCCTCCGCCGTGGGAGAAAGAACCGATGCTTATGCCAAGTCTCTCCCCCACCCAGCGGGAAAGGTCAGGGTGGGTTTCACTTGGCGCTGGCTTTAAGATAACGGTGCAAATAGGGAGCGGTATTAGCGTCCAGACCTTACGGGAGTTCAGCCCTCGGACGATTATGGAAGGGAACAGCCCGGCTAAAGCCCGGACCCCAAAACGTTTCTCCGCATTCTCTACCACTCGGCGGTAAACAAATGCTCTCTAAGCATCACTGCGCCGGGCAGAGGAGTACCCGCATCAGGCGGTCGGTAGAGGTTTCGTCCAAATGGGGTACTACTCCTTCCGGCAAGTCCAGAACCACGCGCACGATGCCTTCTTCCTCTGAAAACTGGGCCACGCGGATGCGCCGCAGACGCGGGTCGTTTATCACAAACTCCCGCTTGCCCTCGAACTCAGCCGTGTACAGGTCAATCCAGTACACTTTCCCCGGCCGATAGGCGTTGACCTTGTAAGGCAGGGGTTCGGCCAGGGTCAGGGTGAACTGAGTGCCCACCGGCACCTGGGAGACGACCAAGTGGGCTTTTACTGCATGGGGTTGAGGCCCTCGGGCTCGCAGGAGGATTTTCCGCTCCCACAGGATGCGGGCTACGGCGCGCGGGGAGAGGGGGGCAAGGGTGGTGGAGGCAGGTCGCGGCCGGGGCGGCGGAACCTGCGGAGGATGGACGGTCTCCTCCGGCGGCGTCCGCTCAGGTTGAACTGCCGCGGGCGGCTGGGCCTTTGCCTCCTTCTGCGGCTCGCGCTCCGGGGCCGCCGGTGCCTGCCGGGGAGCCTTGATGAGGGCGGCTTCCAGGCGGGTCGTTTGCAGAGGTGTGATGTCAATTTGCTTGCGGAAGGGCGCGTAGCCTTCCCGCTGAAGGAGCAACTGGTGCGGGCCGACGGGAATGTTGGTCAGTTCCAATGGCGTCTGGCCCTGCTCCACTCCATCCAGGAAAATCTTGGCCCCCGAGGGCACGGAAGCCACCAACAGGCTGCCGTACAGCGGTTCCAACTCGGCCTTGATGGTGGTGAAGCCAGCCGCCTCCAAGTTGATTTGCCATTCCCGATAGCCCGGCTTGCGCATGGTGATGACGTGTCTTCCGCGAAAGTCCCGCAGGGTGAGCGGCGTCGACCCCTGTGTCACTCCGTCCAGGAGGACCAATGCCTCAGGCGGATTGGACTCCAGGCGGACGGTGAATCCCATCGGTCGGGGCCGCACGGCGACAGAAGGCAGCGCGGAAGGTTGCGCCGGCACCAGTTGCACCCCCACCAACCCCCGCGCGCGGTCGGCCGGACTGAGGCGGCGGGTCCAGGGTTTGCAGTCCGGCCGCGTTATTTCCATTTCCAACTTTGGCGTATCGGGGAGAACTAAACGCAGGGGAGTAAGGCCCTGAGGTTCGCCATTGAGCCGTACCCTGGCCCCACAGGGCTTGGAAGTGACCACCAGCGCCCAGGTTTCGGCGGGCGGAGCGAAGGTTTCGTCCTCGGCGGCCAGCAGCACTCGGTCTCCGAGGGCCAGGGCTTCCTGCTGTTCCACCACTCGGAACCACGACTCCCCGGCCGCACGCTCGGCGGCCTCTACCACTCCCAGGCGGCGGGGCGGAGCGGCAAACTTCTCGCCGGTCTCCGGGCAGTGCACTGGCGGCGGGCGGCGGGCCAATACGTAGCGATGGCGGCCGGCCCGCTCCACCGGTGCGTCCAGGAACAACTGTACCTGTGGCCCCTCGTCCTGTTCCACCAGGGCTATCACTCGCCCCTGCGGGCGCAGCAGATGGCACAGGGCCAGCGCGAACACCTCCGCGGTGGCCGTCGGAAACTGCGCCGTCAGGTCAACTTCGGGAGCGGCTACGGCCCGCACGGTTTCCGGGAGGTGCAGTTCTTCATGGGCGGCATCGTAAAATACCGCTGAGGCCAAAAGCACTTCCCCTTTCGTCCCCTGGGCCCGCCACACCCCGCCCAATATTACCCAATGGGCTTGAGTGCTGGCCGCGACTTGGGCTCCCCATTCCAGCGCCGAAAGGCGGGCCAGGAAAGTGGCCACCGCCTCCTCACTGGCTGGATGCACAAAGGCACACCGCAGGCCCGGCTGCTGGTTGAGCCGGGCCACGAGGGCCGAAGTCAAAGCCGAGGCAATTTCCAATGCCCCATCGCCCTGGCCCCAGAAATCCACCACCACCACTTTGCGCGTGGGGCCGGCTACCTCTACCCCGGCCAGAAGCACCCCTCCCCACAGCAAGCCCCAGGCCAATCCCAGGCCCAAGCCCACTCGGGCTCCCGTCTGTCCCGCACCGATTTTCATGGCTTGTATTCGATGGCTAATGGCTAATGACAATGGATTCCCCGTAGGCGGCGACCTGGGCCGTCACCACTGGCCGCTGCAAGCCCTCGGTCACGTGCAGGAGTACTTCCGCCACCCCTCCCGCCGTGGCCACCTGCCATCCGGGCTGTTCCGAGGCATCCTGGCCTGCGGGGGACACCCCGGCTGGCACCCAGAGGGTTATTAGAGTGCCATCCTGAACCGGCTGGGCCCAGCGGTCGTGGGCCCTCACCCTCAGCAGCATCTCTCCGGCCCCCTTCGGCTCCACCGCCAGGTGCAGGGTGTACGTGGGGCCCGGTCGGTGCAGAGGCAGTTCAGTGCGCGCTCGTCGCTTCCCAGAGGCCGAGATGGCCTCGGCGACAATCAGATTAGGTCCCAGGCGAAAGGCCACCGCGGGAAAAACCCACTGCTCCGTAGGCACTCCCCTGCCAGTCCCTCTCATCCCAAAGGTAGAACTGCTCCCTGAAGCCGGGGCAGAACTCCGGGACTTCCCTACTTCCCTCGGTTCCCGGCGGGCGGAAACGGTCGTCGGCGAGGGAAGTATTTCCCCGGCCGGCGGAACGGCCTGGGCCGGAAGGGGTGGGCCCAATTTTTGTCCGTTGACCCAAACGGTCAACCGGGCGCCTTGCTCACACTCCACCCGCACAGCCAGGCGGGGCGCGGTAAGTACTGGGCCGGTCGGCGACAGAATGCGCAGCAGCGGCGGCGAAACTCGTGCGGCCTGTTGGAAACGCACCGTGCGTCTGTTGCCCGCTGCGTCAGTGGCTGTAATCTGGAACTCATTCGTTCCGTCGTGGAGCGACACGGCGGGAAACTCGAACTGCCCCGTGGAGTCGGCCTGGGTCTCCTGCTTTGCGCCGGTGTCTAAAGTCAAAGTCACTTGACAGTCCGGCTCGGCCCGCCCCCGTAGGGTCAGGGTTTTAGTTTCCAAAATGCCGGCCGGCACGGGCCTGGTAACTTGCAGCCACGGTGGAGTGCGGTCCCGCAGGATGAAACATTGGAGGCGACGGGTGTTGCCTATGGCATCGGCTGCGGTAACCACCAGTCGGTTGCCCCCTTCGGTCAGGGGCACCTGGGGGAAGGTGAAAGTTTCGCCCCTCAGCGGCGACAGCACGCCGACCAGCCGGTTGTTGACCCAGCAGCGCAGGCGGGCTCCCGGCTCCGAACGGCCACTTACTTTGACCCTCGCCGCAGTCAGACGTACTTCTCCGGCATTGAAGGGGGCATCCAAGTCCAGAAACGGCGACTGGGTGTCCAGGGTCACCTGATAACTGGCCGTCTGTACGTTGCCCAAGGCATCGCTCGCGCGCAGGGAAAAACGGTTGTCCCCTTCCCGCAGGGCGAGTGTGAACTCGAAGGTGCCCTCCTCAGACCCACTCGTCTGCCGCACCTGACCAGTTGGGTCGGTCAATTGTACCACCGCCCCCGGCTCCGTCTCCCCCAGAAGGCGCAGCGTGGTATGGCGCACCCGTTTGGGCACTTCCGTACGCAGGCGCAGCGGGGGCGGCTGGGTGTCCAGCAGCACGGTGCGGGTGAGGGAGTGGACATTGCCCAGGGCGTCCCGCAGGGTAAGGGTGAAAGTGTTCAGGCCCTCTTGCAGGGGCACCGTCGCGAACTGAAATCTACCCCCGGGCTCTGCCGTCGTTTCCCCTATTACTGTCCCCCCGCGCCTCAGCACCACCCTTGCCCCCGGCTCAGTCAGGCCAGTTACGGTGAGGGTCGGAGTGGTGGTAGACCAAGTCTGCTCCGTGTCCAGGGGAGGGGTGAGCACCACGCCCGGGGGCTTGGTGTCTCGCATTACGGAGCGGGTGAAAGTGAGGGTGTTGCCCAGGGCATCGCTGAAGCGGATTTCGAACTCGTTCAACCCCTCCCGCAGCGGGCCGAGGGCGATTTGGAAACTCCCCCTCGTATCCGCCCGCACGGTGCGCGAGTGTCCGTTGTGCACTACGGTAACCTGAGCGTGGGGTTCCGTGTGTCCAGAGAGGGTGACAGTTTCCTGCCGGGTGGGAGGAAGTCGGGGCTCGGTCGCTGCTGCGGCCCAGGTGACGGACGGCGGGGTAGTATCCCGCACTACCATGCGGGTCGCAGTACGGGTATTGCCCAGGGCATCGCTTACGGCGATAATCAGTTCGTTTCGCCCTTCCTGCAGCGGCACCGCCCGGAAGCGGAACACCCCATCGGCTCCAGCCTGCTGGGGAGGTAGGGCCTGGCCGTTGAGGGTCACAGTGACCGTCGCCTCCGGCTCGGTTTCTCCCAAGATGGGCAAGGTCTCCAAGCGCAGGGGCGGCACTTCCGGTTTGGTCAGAGGCACGGCTAAGGTCAGAGGGGGCGGAATAGAATCCAGCACCACGCGCCGCACCGCTTGGGTTACCTGGCCGGCCGGGTCGGTAGCCGTGACCAGCAGGGTGTTCTCCCCCTCCCGCAAGCGCACCGGGGGGAAGGTGAAAGTGCCCTCCGGGCCGACAGTAAGCGTGTGCACCTCCTCTCCATTACGGGTCAGGGTCACCCTCGTCCCTGGCTCGGAACGGCCCGACACGGTGTACAGGGGGTCACGCACGTAAATGGGGGCCGGCGCCGGCGGCTCTTCCCGGGCCCAGGCAGCCGGAAGGAACAGCAGGCAACTTAGCGTCAGGATGGCAGATAGCAAATGCCCTACCTTACTCACCAGCAGAAACTCCTTCTCCTTTGGAGTCAGGCACTTTAGGGCCGTCAAACGGGGCTAAAGCCCCTGAGTCCAAAACATCCACTTACCCTATTATACCAGAAAAATCGCCGGATGGCAACTGGGAACTCGGGGAGGGAGGGAATCGTTTAGTTTTTTAACTAACCAGTTAGTTAAGAGCAATGGCGGATACCCGACAAAACCTCCTGCACGTGGCCGCCCGGCTGTTTGCCGCGCAGGGTTACGCGGCAACGACGGTGGACCAAATCGCTGCGGAAGCCGGGGTCAACAAGGCGTTGGTGTACTATTATTTTGATTCCAAAGAGCACCTCTACAAGGCCGTGTTGGACGCCGGGTTGGCGACGGTATCGGCTGAAATTGACGCCGCGATAAGCGGTGAGCGGACGGCGGCGGAGAAACTGCGGGCTTTCCTGCGCACCTATGTACAGCAGGTCACGGCGCGGCCGGAAGTGTTCGTCATCGCCTTTCAGGAGATTGCCGGGACTTGTCCCGTGCACAGCGAGGCCGTGCCCTGCTACTACCGAGCGGCGGTGGAGGCCCTGCAGGGGCTAATCGAGGAGGGCTGTGCGAGGGGAGAGTTCCGTCCCCTGGACGCGGAAACTGCAGCCCATGCCCTGTTTGGCATGGTCAATTCGTTTTTCCTGCAGAGTGCCGTAACCCAGACCTTCTTTCCCGTAGAGCGCATCCTGACTACGGTCATGGATTTGTTCTTGCACGGAGCCCAGCGGGAGGAAGCCCCATGAGTACTTTCTGGCGGACCTTGCGCTACCTGCGTCCCTACTGGCCCTTGCAACTATTGGCGCTGCTGTGCGCCGTGGCGGTGACCTTGCTGGGGCTGGTCTATCCCTGGATTATCAAACTGCTGGTGGACGAAGTGTTCATCCAGCACAGTCGGGCCTCGTTGGTGTTCTGCTGTCTGGCGTTTCTGGCGGCGACGGTGTTCCACGCCCTGTTCAACCTGGCCCGGCAGTACCTCTTCACCTACGTGGGCGAGCGGGCGGTGATTGACCTGCGGCGGGAGTTATTTGCACACTTTCAGAACCTGCCCCTGGCGGCGGTGAACGAGCAGCGCGTCGGGCGGGTGATGTCCACCTTCACCAACGATGTAGGAGCCATGCAGCAACTCTATACTTCTACGCTGGTGGACTTGATTACCAACACGCTGCAAATGCTCATCACCGTGGGCGTGCTCTTCCGGCTGCACGCAGAACTGACGGGGCTGACCCTGCCGGTGATACCGCTGTTTGGTCTGGCCGTGTGGGCCTTTGGCCGCCCCCTGCGGCAGGCCGGGGCCCGGGTACAGGAGCAGGCGGCGGTCGTTTCCGAGGAATTGCAGGAGAACCTGGCGGGGGCGCGGGAGGTCAAAGCCTTCACCCAGGAGGAACGGCAGTTGGCCCACTGGTTGGAAGGACTGGGGGAAATGCTGCGCCGTCGCCTGAGCCAAACCCTGTGGGGTTCCGGAGCGGGAGCAGTCTCCGGGCTCATTGCTGCGGGAGGAAGCATTTTTGCCCTCTGGCTGGGCGGGCTGCGGGTGTTCGCCGGCGAACTCACGCCGGGGGTCCTGGTGGCCTTCCTGACCTATCTGGAGCGGCTGTTCGGGCCAACTTCCTGGTTCGTCCAGTTCAACACCACCCTGCAGGGTGCCCTGGCCGGCGCCGACCGAGTGTTCGCCTTTTTGGACCTGCCGTTGCCGCTGGCCGATGCGCCAGACGCGGTGCCGCTGAGGGGGGTACGGGGGCGGGTGGAATTTCGCCACGTGTCCTTCGCCTACGAACCAGGCCGACCGGTACTGCGGGACATCAATTTGGTGGTGGAGCCGGGCGAAACTGTGGCCTTGGTCGGGCCCAGCGGGGCGGGAAAGACGACCCTGGTGTATTTGCTGCCCCGGTTTTACGACCCCACGGAGGGCTACATCCTCTTAGATGGATACGACCTGCGGCGGGTTACACAGACCTCGCTACGGCAGCACCTCGCCCAGGTGTTTCAGGATAACTTCCTGTTCAGCACCACCCTGCGGGAGAACATCCGTTTTGGCCGGCCGGAGGCCACCGACGAGGAGGTGGAATGGGCGGCGCAGGCTGCCAACGCCCACGAGTTCATTCTTTCCTTCCCCCAGGGATACGATACGCCGGTGGGCGAGCGGGGAGTCAAACTTTCCGGCGGACAGCGGCAGCGCATCGCCATTGCCCGTGCCCTGTTGCGCAATCCACGCCTCCTGATTTTAGACGAGGCTACCTCGGCCCTGGATTCGGAAGCCGAGGCTGCGGTGCAAGAGGCGCTATCGCGGCTCATGGAAGGTCGCACCAGTTTCGTCATCGCCCACCGTTTGAGCACGGTGCGGCGGGCGGACAAAATCGTCGTTCTGGACGAAGGGCGCATCCTGGAAGTCGGCACCCATGAGGAACTGCTGACCCGCAGCGGACTCTATCGGCGGCTGTACGAAACCCAGTTCCGCCCCGACCGGGAGGGGCCGCTGCGGCTGGTGGCGTATGGTTAGAAGGTCAGTCGTTGACCCATGGCTTATTGTGGCGGTCAGCCCAGTTAAGGATGCAGGGGGTCAGTGGCCACTGCCCTACCCCGGCACTGCTGAGGGCTGACTGCCGATGACCTACCAACGAAAGGAGGAAAGCACGAAATGGGCAATCTGTCGGTAGGAACCCTGGTTCTGCTCCTCTCCGCCCTGGTGGTCAGCGCAGGTTGGGGGCAGGGTACGCTCATCCTTAGCGGAGGGGAGGACAAGACCGTCAAGGTCTGGGACCTGGAGGGAGCACTGGTATTCGACTCGGCAGTCGGGGAAGAAGCCATCACGGCTTTGGCGGTGAAGCCGGACTACAGCACCGTAGTCGTGGGCACGGCAGAGGGGAAAATCATATTTGGCGACGTGGTCTCCGAAAGCATCGTTCGCTCCATAGAGGCCCATCAGGCGGCGGTGACCGTCCTGCGGTTCAACCGCGAGGGGAAACTGCTGGTCAGCGGGGCGGCGGACGGCACGCTCAAACTGTGGGATGCGGCCAGCGGGGAATTGAAGGCGGAAACCACCGCCCACACGGGAGCGGTGAACGCTGCTGCCTTCACCGCCGACAGTTCCATGATTGTCACCGGCGGAGCCGACCACATGGGGAAAGTGTGGGACTTGCTCTTAGGCTACACGGTGGGTGAGGAGACCATCCACGAGGGTGCGGTCACGGCGGTGGAAATCAACCCCGACGGCACTTTGGCCGCCACGGCGGGAGAGGACGGCTACGTGCGCCTTTGGGACACTACAGGCGCTGACCTTCTTAGGGCCATTAAGGCCCACGAAAAAGCGGTCAAGGCCCTGGCTTTCAGCCCCGGGGGGAAGACTCTGGCCTCGGCGGGCGCGGACGGCACGGTGAAACTGTGGCAGCCGCTGCAGGGTGAACTGGTGCGCGAATGGGAAGCCCACAAAGGGGCCATCAATGCGGTCGTCTTCACTCCCGACGGGAAAACTCTGGTCACGGCCGGGGCGGACGGCACAGTGAAACTGTGGCAGGTGGAGAGTGGCCGAGAACGGCTCACCCTGACCGGCCACATGGGCGCGGTGAACGCCGTAGCGGTGTTGGTAGTGCCGTAGGCCTGGAGACGGGTAGGCGGATGGACGTCAACTGGTCAAAGCGTCTATCCGCCTTTACGTCTCCAAGATGACCTTTCCGGTTCGGCCCTGGGCGAATTTGTCAAAGGCGGCCTGGGCCTGGCGCAGGGGAAAATGGTCAGTAATGAGTGCGTCCACGGCCAGTCCTCGGCGGTACAGGCGGACCATGGCTGGATATTCGGCATAATGGTAAAACCAACTGCCCAGGAGGGTCACGTCGGGCCGGATGAGGTCGCGCCCGATGTGCAGAGTCACCTC
>DTZQ01000523.1 GCA_012961305.1 Armatimonadota bacterium
CGTTGAACAGCCACAACCCGGTGCTCCTTCGCCGTCACTCCTGCTAATACCGCCTCTAACAGGTTCCCCTGAGGTTCAGGCGGAAACCTCCGCCTGAATCCCTGGGCTGTATTTCGTGCTTGGTACCAGCGGCGGGAAACGCATACAGAACCTATGCCTGCTTTTCCCCCCTGAATCGGCGTGTCCAGCACCTTAGAAAGTCTCTCAAGGAAGGGAGGATTAGAACTGATGGTGGAGTGTCCTATGTGGTATCCACCCTTACAGACATGATGGCCATCACCGTCAATGTACCCATCCCAGAACCCCTGCATCGTGTCCCGGCTATGTAACACCACCTCGGGGAAACCAAAACTCTTAGCATGAGTGTCTCCTCCCAGCAGACCTTCGACCACGGCGGCAAGGTAGGAACTGCGAACCCGTACGCGGTATTGGGAAATCTCCTGTCCTCGAAAACCGCTGGGTTTGCGGATTTCCTCTACCCGGGCTTCCACTCCCCAAGCCTGTTCCATTTGACGAGCAAACTTATGGGCAAATTCGTAGTTATTCACTTCGAGCCGGAGACGCCGACGGTCATCCACATAACCGTCGCTGGCAAGGGCTCCCAACACATAACCCAGCGAATAGTCCAGCGGAACTGGATACGTGGGACGACACAACCGCCGGGATTCTATTCCGAGGAGACAATCGCCCGCCCTCAGGGACCGGGCGGGGAGAAACCCTCGTCTGACCTCATAAAAAGGATGCTCGCCTGTGGTCACAATAGAAGTGCCACCTTCCAAGAACACCCGGTAACGCTCGCGGTGTTTGGTCCGCGATACCGCCAGAACTTCGGTTTCAACGAGGCATTTGCGGTTGGGGTCTAAAGTCAGCAAACGGTCACCGGGTAGTACCCCTTTGGCGAATACGGCACCCTTAGGGGTGTAAACCATCGTCTTCCCATGGAGACATATGGAATACAGCGGAATGTCTTTGAGCAAAATTAACTCATCGTATTGCTCGGCGGTGAAGACCTTGAGCAACCGTTGAGGTTCCTCTCCCACTCCCGCGAAGATTTCCTCGTACATGCGGGCTACTCGGGCCGGCGTTTCCCGCAGGCCCTCCCGGTTGGGGTCCTCGCCGATGGCCTCCAAAATCATCCGTACCGCCCGCTCGATTTTGGCTTTATCCACACGGCGGGGAGCAAAAACTTCCTCCTCTCTCCCTTCCCAATTTTTTCCTCTCATCATTTCCCTCTCTGTCCTTTGCCCCAGAGGCACAGGGAAAGGTCAGGATTCATCTTACCTCCGTATCCGCTGTGCCTCGGTGGCTATTTCCCTTCGGCCGGGGTTTCCAGGCGTTGTGCTCGAACAGCGCGTCCCCCCTTCGGCAGAAATTTCTACCCCCTTAGGGTCTCACTCAAACCATCGGTGGCAGTTCATAAACTGCTCCAAATCAGCCAAGGCTCGCTCGGCCAAAGCCTGATAGCGTGCCTGGCGGTCTTTTATTTTTCGCGGCAGGCGGGGCAGCAGACCGAAGTTGGCGTTCATAGGTTGAAACCTCTCCACCCAGGGGTCGGAGATGTAGCGCATCAGGGCCCCTAACATCGTGGTGCGCGGCAGGATGAGGGGGTCTTGGCCCCGCAGCCGCCGGGCGGCGTTGACTCCGGCCAGCAGCCCCGCTCCAGCCGATTCGATATAGCCTTCCACTCCCACCAGTTGTCCGGCGATGAACAGGTCCGGATTCTGCCGCAATTGCAGCGTCGGCTGCAGCAACCGCGGCGCGTTGAGGAAGGTGTTGCGGTGAACGCTGCCGTAGCGTGCGTACTCGGCCCCTTCCAGGCCGGGGACGAGGCCGAACACCCGCCGCTGCTCCCGGCGGCGCAATTGGGTCTGAAAACCCACTAAGCCGTACAGTTCCCCCGCCCGGTCCTCCTGCCGCAACTGCACTACCGCGTGAGGCTGCCGCCCGGTGCGGGGGTCTGTCAGCCCCACCGCCTTCATCGGTCCGAACAGCAAGGTCTGCGGCCCCCGCCGGGCTAACACCTCCACCGGCAGACAGGCTTCAAAATACTGGGTATCCTCCGGCAGGTGGGGCGCGTGCACTTCCGCCTGTACCAGTTCGTACCAAAAACGGTAGTACTCCTCCGGCGACAGGGGACAGTTCCAGTAATCGGCCCCACCTTTGCCGTAGCGAGAAGCCCGAAACATTTTGCCGTAGTCAAGGGATTCGGCGTACACGGTAGGAGCAATGGCGTCGAAAAAAGCCAAACTCTTCTGCCCCGTGAGGGCCCGTAAATCGGCCACCAGCGGCTCCGAAGTGAGCGGTCCGGTGGCGACAATGACCACCCCTTCGCGGGGGATGCAGGTCACTTCCTCCCGTACCACTGCGATGTTGGGTTCCCCTTCGATGGCAGCGGTGACCCGGGCGGCGAACTCCTCCCGGTCCACTACCAGAGCCTGGCCACCGGGGATGGCACTTTCATCGCCGCAGCGCAGAATCAGCGACTCCAGACGGCGCATTTCCTCGTTCAGCAGGCCCGAGGCGGTGTTGAGCCACTTCGATTTAAGGGAATTGCTGCACACCAACTCGCCCAGCCGGTCGGTACGGTGGGCACTGGTCATGCGTTTGGGCCGCATTTCAAACAGCCGCACCCGCACGCCCCGCTGGGCCGCCTGCCAGGCTGCTTCTGCTCCCGCTAAGCCACCTCCAATGACCGTCAGTTCCGCCGTCATGTCCCACCTCCCCAGATGCCCACTCCATTTGCATTATAGCAGTTCTTTCCCTTTTCGTCAACTGGCAATATAAAGCAGGTACTGCTTGACCACAGTGATTATTGGACTTTTGGGTAGAGGCGATGGAACTTGTCTCGAACATCAG
>DTZQ01000524.1 GCA_012961305.1 Armatimonadota bacterium
AATTTATGTACGGCTGTACTTAGTGTAGAGCGCAGGCACCCATTTGTCAAGGGAGTAGTCGCCGCTTTAGGAACCCATCCCCCTTTTGACAGAGGGGTCAACTTTGTGCTATATTGAGGGGGAAAGGAGGGCCAAGTGAGCAAAAGTTATTGGCTGGGAATAGTGGGCCTAAGGTTGGGGAGCGGGCTCGTCCTGGGGACTGGGAATGAGCCCTCGGCTGAGGAAATACTGACCCGCGCCGCCCGGCTTTTTCAGGGCCTCAATGATTATTCGGTGGTGTTGACCTTGAGCGTTCAGTCGGAAGAGGTGCGGGTGCCGGAGACGAAAATTCGGGCCTACTACAAGCGGCCGGACAAGTTTAAGTTGGAATCCCTGGACCGAAGTTTCGTCCTGATACCCCGGGTAGGCGACCAGCAGACGATGTTCGCCCTGGGCGACGTGCTGGGACGGTTAAAGATGCACAGCGATTATTCCCTGCTGCGCACGGAGGAATGGGGGGGCCGCCGCCACTATGTGCTCCAATTCGTGCCCCGAAACCCAGACCGAGAACGGCCTCGCGTTTTGGCCTGGCTGGACGCGGAACGGTACACCCTCACCCGCCTGCAATTTAATCCCCGCCGGGGGTCAGGCGAGGTCACAGTAACCGTGGGCTACGGGCGAGTGGCCCAGCGGTTCTGGCTGCCTACGCGGGTTGAAGTCCGGATGAGCGGTTTCGCTCCGGCCCGTCCCCGAGGGCCGGGGAAAAAGTCCAGCCCTCCACCGGAGGTGAGGCTGTCCCTCACCTTTCGGGACTATCGAGTGAATCAGGGCTTGCCTGACCGCCTGTTTGCCGAAACCGAGGAATAAGTGTTCACTTACCTTATCACCGCCGAAAACGCGGAGCACGCAGAGCGGTTAAAGGGAAGCAAATCTATGATGGGGCGGCGAGGGAAAAGGAAGTTGGCCTGGCCTTCTTGGGCTGGGGAGGCGGCATGGGCGGGGGGATTGGTGCTCCTGTTGGGGATATGGTTGGGCGGGCAAGGGCCGTTGGGCCTGCCGGGCCAATGGGAGGTGCGGGTCCATCCGCCCCTGTGGAGTTCCTGCCTGTTAGCGGTGGGGGGCGTCCTGGTGGGCTGGGGTGGGTTGGCCGGCTATGGGACCTACCTTCTCTACCGACGGGCAACCCCTCGGCTGGCGAAGGTGTGGACGGCCCTCGTCCTGTTCGCCCTGGTCTGCCTGGTGTTCAGCCTGCAACTGACCCTGCATTTCTTAGCAGAGGCTCCCTTGTTCTGGCTGATAGCCAGCACCTGGAGCGACGTGTCCAACGAGTACTTCAGTCTGGCCTACACCGTTTCCGACCCGCGCGAGTTCGTTCGTACCTATCCCGACCTCATGCCTCAGGCTCAGTACCACGTGGCCACTCATCCGCCCGGCGCGGTGCTGGTCTATTGGCTGGGCTGGCAACTGTTTCGGCGGGTGCCCGGTTTGACCTCCTGGTTGACTACGGCCACGGAAAACTGGTTGGGCCTGTCCCTGAGCCTGTTTCGTCAGAACCTTCTGACCATCCCGGCCATGCCGGATTTGCCGGAGGAAGCCGTGCCTGCCGCGCTTTGGTGTTCGCTCCTGCTGGCTTTCTGTGGAGCCTTAACCGTAGTCCTCGTGTATCGGTTGGGAACCCTGCTGCGGGACCGAACGACAGGCCTGGTGGCCGCGGGACTGTTTAGCACTGTGCCCAGTCTGCTGTTTTTCTTCTCCACCCTGGACCAACTGCTGCTCCTGCTGGCCACGACGACCTTGTGGGGACTGGTGGAGGGCCTGGTGGGCAAACGCTGGTGGGCCTCGGCCCTGGCAGGGGGGGTGTGGGGAGGAGCCCTGTTCATTTCCTTTGGGATGCTGCCGGTGGGCCTGTGGGTCCTGTTGATGGTGGCCCTTTACGGAGTCACCCGACGGCTCTCCGGGCGGGAGGCAGTGAAGCATGGAGTAGCGTTTCTCAGCGGAATGGGGGGCCTGTGGTTGGGGTTGGCGCTGGCCTGGGCCTGGCAACCGGTGGCCACTTTGCGCCTGGGTCTGGCGGCCCACGCGCAAGTGAACGTGGGTTTTCAGCGCACCTACGGGACCTGGGTGGGCCTGAACTTGCTAATGTTCGCCGTGTTTCTCGGCCTGCCCCTGAGCGTTCAAGTTCTGCGAAGCGGGCGCGATTTGCCCCGGCTGGTGCGGGAAGGGGATGGGATAGCCCTGCTGTTTGCGGCTGCACTGACCACTTTACTGCTGCTTGACCTCTCCGGGCAGGTGCGGGCCGAGGTAGAGCGCATCTGGCTGTTCCTGATGCCCCCCTTTGCCCTGTGGGCGGCCCGCTGGCTGCACGAGCGACCGGCTGGGGAATTTCGCTTAACGGCGACCCTGGCCTTTCAACTTACCCAGTTGCTCCTAATGGGCCTTACCCTTCCCCCCCTCGTGAGGCCGTATTAATTTGCAGTAGGTAATTACTCAGCCCTCACCCTCTCCTTCACCCGTACTCAGTGCGGAGGGACTCAGTACTCCCAACTCAGTCCTCAGTTCTCTTAGACAAGCGCCGTCTTAAGGGGGCTAAAGCCCCTGATTCCAAAGGGGCTTCTCCTCTCTGGTCCCCACCCTTGCCCTCTCCGCGTGCGGGTGAGGGCCGCTTGAGTAGTAGTCACAATTTGCAAAAAGTGGTCAGGGCTTTCGGGGACCTGCTTTTCGGCGCCAGCCAAACCATATCCCCAAAAAAGCCAACATCCCCAGCACTCCGGCACCGGGCCACAACCAAGAGGTAGGTATTCCGGAGCGGGACAGGGTTCGTAAGCCGGAAGAAATCGGAGCGGGGGCCGAGGAGGTAGTTTCGGCTTCCGTTTCCGTCGTTTCAGCCTCCGGTGGGGAGGCCTCCTCTTCCGCAGGCGGGGCTTCTTCGGCAGTTGTAGTTAAAGGCTTGCCCAGGAGGAGTTCCTCCAACCGCTCCAAGTTCCCCTCCAGGCTTTCCAGTTCGACCTCGGCGGCGCGGCGCGAGGCCCGTTCCAAAGCAGCGGCCGCATAGTCAACTTCTGCCGTCAAGGCTTCAATCAGCATTTCTGCCTCTGAGCGCGGGTGGGAGTAAAGCACCTGTGCTAAATGTTTCTGGGCTTCCGCTAACTGGTTGGCCTTTAGTTGTTCCAGAACGGCCTCAATTTGCTCTGGCACGGTGGGTTCGCGGGGCTCCTCGGTCGGGAGGGGTTCCACAGTTTCAGTTGCCTCCGTGGAAGGCACGGGTTCCGGCGCAGTTGGTTCCGTAGCGGACGGTGGAGTTGCTTCGGACGGGGCTGGGGCCTCGGTTTTCGGCTCCGTCGGCTTGGGCCACTGGGTTAGAGCCTCTTGTAGCCGCCGTTGGGCCGCTTCGAGTTCTCCTGCTTGCAAGAGGGCCAGGGCGCAGGCCAATTGGTGGAGGGTTGCTGCTTCACTCAAGTCGGCCCGCAGGAAACTTAGAGCACGGCGCATCAGTTCCAGTTCCTGCTGACCACGAGCCAAATCAAGGCTGTCACCCTGCAGGAAGTCCCGAACCCGCGCCAGATGGAACCGCAAAGCGGTTAAATCCTGTCGTTGTCGTTCCTGTTGCACCTGCTCGCCAGCCGCCTGTTCCTCCGCCTCCCCGACTTCGCCCGTTTCCGGGGGAGCAGCCAGAGCGGTAGGAGGAACTTCAGTTTCGGGGACCGTGGGCCGTGTTTTCGCGGCTTCCTCGCTGGTCACCACCGGGGCCGTAGTTTCCACCTCAGGAACGGTTCTCTCCCCGGGGGCCTTAGCCACCTCTACGGGTGGGCGAATTTCCTCCGGGGGTGCTGCTTCCGCGGGGGAAACTTCGGCGGCCGGTGGAGCCTCTTCCGGCTTCGTCAGGGCCTCCTTAGGTACCTCCGCAATGGATTTTGAGGGGGCAGGGGCTTCTTCGGTCGGAGTTTCCTCGGCCTTTCCCTCAGTTTCTGCCTCCTCTGCCGGTCTTTCCTCCGGGGTTGTAGGTGTTTCTTCAGCAGCCTCCGGGGCAACAGTAGGTAGTCGCTCGGTCGGGACCGTTGCCTCCGAAGGAAGAGGCAGCCGAGGGGTCA
>DTZQ01000525.1 GCA_012961305.1 Armatimonadota bacterium
GAAGTTGGTTCCCTCGGTTTAAAACCGACTTGGTAACCGTAGCCCCAGATTTCAATCTTGGGCAGGTTTAAGCGGCGGGAGAAGGGGTTGGGGGGTGAGGGCCAAACTAACCGGCGAATTTAACGTTGTCACCCTAATTGCAACCCAATGCCGATACCGCACCCAGGGCTACCACGGTAAGGGCCGCAAAGGGCTGCCTGGCCAGAAGGTCGTTCACCTCTTCTACGCTCACCGCCAGAATCCGGTCAATAACCTCCTCCAGCGGTTGCCATTCCTGGCGATAGACCCAATCCAAACCGACATGAATTAGGCGGCCAAAGGGAGTTTCCCCCGCCAATACCTGTCCCGAAGCCATTTTCCGTTTGGCTCGGGCCACTTCCTCCGCGTTCAATCCCTCCCGGCAGACTTCTTCCAGCACCCGCCGCGCCGTGTCCAGTACTTCCGCGGCTCGCTCCGGGTTACAACAAAGGTAGCCCAAAAAGACCCCCGCGCCATCCTCCTCACTGTGGGAAAGAGTCGCCGTTTCCGCCAGACCCGGGTCCACCAGCGCCCAATAGAACCGCGAACCCTGGGCTGCTCCCAGGGCCGTGGCCGCCACGGCCGCCGCGAAGCGGGTTTCTTCCTGGGCCGCGCAACCGGGCGCCACCAGGGCCAAGTGGGCCCGCTGGAAACGCCCCTTGGGCTCCACCCTCACCCGGGGGCGAGGTTGGGGAGGAGTCAGTTCCCGCCGGGCCTCCGCGGGTTCCCAACCGCCACAAAGTTCCTGCGCCTGCGCCACCGCTGTCTCCCAATCGTAGCGGCCAGTCAGAATCAGCGACATGTTGTTAGGGGCGTAACGATGGGAGAAATATTCGTACATCTGGTCTCGGGTCAGGGCCCGAATGCTCTCCGTAGTGCCCAATACCCGCCGGCCCAGAGGATGGTCGCCAAAGAAGGTCTCCCGGCCCATATCCATTACGATAAACTGGGGGCGGTCCTGGTACAGGGCAATTTCCTCCAAAATAACCTGCTTCTCCAGGTCGAAGTCCTCTGGCCGGAGGCTGGGCCGCATCATGTCGGCCAGCAAATCTATCAGGCGCGTTTGAAACTCGGGCAGTACCGAGCCGAAATAGACCGTATTTTCCTCGGAAGTGAAGGCATTGTAGCGGGCTCCCATTTCGTCGAATTCGCGGTTTATGTCCGCTGCCGTGCGGCGAGGAGTGCCTTTGAACATCATGTGTTCCAAGAAGTGGCTCACCCCTGCCACCTCCGGCGCTTCATCCCGCGAGCCCGTGCGCACGAAAAAGCCGACCGCGATGGATTGCGCCTCCGGGTGATGTTCGCCCAAAATATGCAGACCATTGTCCAACGTTTGGTGCTCGAACCGCATGGTTTCTCCTCTCCTCCGCCTTCTACGGCCTCGCTTTCACCCCATTTGAGAGATGCGATTTGAGATTCGGGTAACCGCACACGCCACCGAAGCGGCCTACGGCGAACCGGGGCCTTACTGGGGAACCGTCAGCGCTCCCGGTCCTATGGTCACCACGGTAAACTCCCGTGGGGGATGAACAGTCAGATGTCGCTGGATGCTCTCCAGCGTTACCCGCTCTACGGCGGCCCGGATTTCGTCCAAAGTCCGCACGTGGCCCCGCAGGTAATACTCGCTGGCTATGGCCGAGGCCCGGGCGGGAGTAGATTCGCCCTGCATGACCACCGCGGCCAACATTCCCGTGCGGGCGCGTTCCAACTCGGCCGAGGTCACCCCCTCCGCCAGCCGCCGCAGTTCCGCCATCAGTTTGTCCAAGGACCGCTGGCTTCGGTCAGGTTGAGTGCCCACGTAACAATAGACGAACCCGGCCTTTTTAACCGCCATATACTGGGCAAAGACAGCATAACACAGACCCTCTTTCTCCCGCAGTTCGGTGAACAGCCGCGCTCCCATTCCTCCAGACAGTACCCTCACCGTAAGGCTGGCCTCGTAATAGTCCGGGTGGTCCGGAGCCACTTCTGAATAAATCACCCCGATTTGGTGCTGTTCTGTCTGCTGCTCCAGGTGCCGATACACGGGTTCAGTTACCGCCGCAGGCGAAGGCAAGGCGGGCGGTTCACCTTCCCAATCGCCGAACAGTTCCTCCACCCGGTCCCGCAGCGGTTCCCACTCTATCCCCCCCGCTACGGCCAGAATCGCCCCCTGGGGCCGATAGCGGCGGGCATGGTCGGCCTGCACATCCCCTATGCTCAGGGCCTTTAACCCCTCCTCCGTGCCCAGCGGGGAACGCCCGTGCGGGCCGGGGAAATAGGTGCGCTGCAACTCGACGAACAATTTTTTACTGGGGTTATCCTCCAAGTTGGCCAGTTCCTGCAAAGCCAAAGCCCGCTCGGCCTCCAATTGGTCCTCCGGCAGGTGAGGACGGCGGACGATGTCCGCATACAAGGCCAGGGCCTCTGGCAAATGGTCCGCCAGCAGCGCGCCCCCAAAACTGGTATGTTCCAGTCCGGCCCCTCCGCTGCGCTGGAGGCCCAAACTGTCCAGGGCATCGGATAAAGCCCGGCTGTCCCGCTCGCCCGCACCGCGAAAGGCCAGACCGTACACCACGGAGGATAGGCCCTCTCGCCCCTCCGGCTCGGTGAGAGCCCCCGCCGGCAGGAGCAAAGTAAAGGCCGCGGCCCGCCGATGGGACATGGGCTCGGCTACCAAGGTCAGACCATTGGCAAACTCATGCAGGTAAATCTCAGCGTCACTCAAAGTTTCGTCCTCCTGAGCCGTTCTCCAGAGTTTGTCCCCTCACCCTCTCCGCACGGCGGCGAAAAAGTCGCGTACCGCTTGCGCAAACAGGCGGGTGGCTCCGGGAACGATGTACTGCACCCCGGCCTCCAGCAGGCGTTTCGCCTGCTCAGCGTCAATGGCGATGGAACCCGCCACTCGCCCGGCGGCGCGGATTTCCCGAAAGACCCGCTGGATTAGGGCTTGCACCTGCTCATGCTGTACTTGACCGGGCATTCCCAAGGCGTGAGAGAGGTCCGTGGGGCCCACGAAGAAGACGTCAACCTCTTCGAGGTCTAACAACTGAGGCAGGTTTTCCACCGCCTCCAGGGTTTCGATGTGGAGGCTGACCAGGGTTTCCCGGTTGGCCGCGGCGACGTACTCCGCCAGGGGTTGGGTGAGGCCGAAATTGGCGGCCCGCGCAGCCGCCAGACCGCGGCGCCCCAAAGGATGATATTTTACCGAGTGTACGGCTCGCTGGGCATCCTCTGGGGTGCGAATTTGGGGGAACTGAATGCCCAGGGCGCCAGCGTCCAAATACCTCATCGTCCACTGCGGTTCATTCAGGGGTGTGCGCACGAAGGGCACTATCCCCACGCTGTCGGCAGCCCGAATCATGTGCACGGCCTGTGGGAAGGCAATGGAGCCGTGTTCGCAGTCAATCAGCACAAAATCGAACCCCAACAGCCCACACATCTCCACAATGGTAGGGGCGGGGAAATTGGCAAAACAGCCGAACACCACCTCCCCGGCCCGCAACTTGGCCTTTACTGGATTGGGTCGCAAGGCAGCTTCCTTCGGATTCCTTTTCTCTGAGTCGGCGCCCTTTCCTCCCCGGTGGGGCAGTTGTCCGGGCAAAATTTTCCCCGGTTAGGCCCGCAGCATCTCCCGGAGTTTCTGCCACATCCGTTCCGCGTGGGTGCCCCGCCAATAAATGCGCCCACACTCCCGGCAGCGAGCGAAGCGTTCCTGGGTGGCATACACGTAGGGGGGCACTTCGTCGCGCACGCTTTCTTTGGGCACCAGGGTGAGTTCCCCGTTGCAGGCCGCACAGCGGGTGTACACATAGGACTGAACGTCCAGGTTCAGTTCGCGCACCACCTGGGCTAATTGTTCCTCATAGTGGTCGCTGGTGATGAGGAGGTAGCGGTGGGCCCGCCGCCGCTGCACCAGCCGCGTGTCGCGGGTGAGGATAATTCGGTTTTCGATGGCGGCGATGTTTACGATGTCCTCGTCGCTGTAGCGGTTGGAATAGAGGGTATCGTAGCCCAACAATCGCAGCCATCGGGCCAGCCGTCCCAGCATGACATCGGCAATGAATTTCATGGTTGGCGCCTGCGGTAGAGAACGATTTGTTGCCGGTCTTCCTGGGCGACCCGCTCATAAAACTGCTTGAGGGCCGGATACTGCTCCGGCGGCACTTCCCGCTGGACAATGGCAAACCGGCGGGTGTAGCGGATTTTGCCCTCTTCCTCCTGATAGTTCACGGCGAAGTAAGCGAAGGGATAGTTCAATTCCACGTCCAGCGGCAGTTCCTCCACTCGGTATCCCGGAGGCAGTTCGATGTCTATTATGTTGACCGTCATTAGCGGTTCGCGGAACACAACCGGATGGGTGCGCTTATCGGCCACGAACATGGCGGTGGAGTCCACCCGCTCCAACACCCCGGCTTTGAAGAGCAGGAAACGGCGGGTGCGAGTGGCATAGTTACGGGCCCGGAAGCGATAGTACATGGTCAAGGGCTCCTCCAAATTGGACAGGTCCAGGGGCCGCAGGCGGAAACTGTCCTCAAAAAGGCTGGCGTTGGGACAGACTTGATTGATGCCCTCGGCCACCCCCTTCAGCCGGGCGGCCGGGTCGGTGTAGAGGAACCCGGCCCGAGTAGCCAAGTCGAAAGTGCCGGTAACCGTGAGGGCTACTTGACAATCAACGTCGGTGGCCTCCTCCCCCACGAAGCGCAGCCGAACGTGCCGTTCCTTCAAATTGTCCTCCGGGCGGGCCACCGGGGTAGTGGCAAACTCGGCCCGGTCGCCCTTAATGATGAGGGCTTCACAGCCCTGCACATCGGCGGGAAGGTAGCCGTAGGGACAGGTTTCGGCAGTGGTGTCGAGCCAAATGTACCCTCCCTCCTGAGGCACGCAGACCAGGGCATGGTTGAACTGGCCCGGCGAGGGCAGGTCGCGAGCCAACTTGCCAGCCGTATTTTTGCGCACCAGGGCCGGATAGGCTTCAATGCCCGCACAGCGAAGCATGGTGATGAGCAATGTGGCTTGGTCTTTACAGTCGCCGTAGCGGGTGCGGAACACTTCGGAAGCAGAATGGGGGCGATAGGCACTGGTGCCCAACTCCAAAGCCACGTAGCGGATTTTGGACTCCACGTAGTAGAACAGGGCCTTGATTTTCTCCTCTCGCTCGGCTACCCCCCCAACCAAATTGGCCGTTTCCGTCAAAATGGCCTCATCCGGTACATATTGTTCCCGCGCCAAGTCAGCGTACCAGGCCGCCACCTCATCCCAGGAATCGAGGGAGGAAATCATCAGCCAGGAAGCCACATTGTGAAAGGGGGGCATGTAGGGCTCGCTGACCACGGGGGGACAATTGGTGACCTGCCAGACGTAGGTCTTGTGGCTCCCTTGGTTAATCACCTCCGGCTCCAGATGGAGGTTGTTCTGGACGGCCTTAAAGGTGAGCGTGGCTGGCACCGTAAGCACGTATTTGCTCAGGAGAATGGGGTCCACCGCTTGCATGAGGAACCGGTCCCAAAAATCATTTTGCAGCGGCGGCTGGAGGTCCTCAATGGAATATTCGTAATCCACCACCGCGCCCGCCTCCACAGCCGGCAGGTTGACCAAGCGCAGCCGAACGCCCGGATACAGGGTGCTGTAAGCAGCAGCCGGGGCTATTTCCTGCTGGGCCTCGGGAGTGGCCCCCACCAAAGTGCCATCAGGACGCACGGTGCGGGCAAAGTGAACCTTAACCTGCTGGCGCGTGGCCACGTAGGGGATGCGCACCTGGGCGTAGCGACGTTCCCCCCGCTCGTTCAAGAGAAAAATGGTCTGGTGAACGGTGGTGACGGAACTCCCATCCAGACGGATTTCCAGGGTTTTTTTGTCCAGCAGGTAAACCGCGGTGGCGTGGGGATATTGGGCTGGGTCGGGTTTAGTCTCCAGCAGTTTCTGTAAGTCCGGCGGTATTTCGCCCCCAGACCCGGCCCCCCAGGCCTCACTCCCCCAGAGCAAGGCCAGGAACACCGCCAGGTATTTTCTAAATCGGCACCCTATCACACCCTATCCTCGCGCTCCCCGAAGATGTCCTGGGGGAACGGTTCCTTTTCGGCCAATTGCAGGGCCGCCCGCCGGCGCCAAGGAGGCCCTTCTTCCTCCTCCCAACCCCACTGCTGCAGGGCATACATGGCTGCGTAGGCCCCTCCGCGAGCCAGCAGTTCCTCATGGCGCCCCTGTTCCACGATGCGACCGTTCTCCAGGGCCACAATCTTGTCCGCCCGCTTGATGGTGGAGAGGCGGTGGGCGATGACAAAGGTGGTTCGGCCCTTCATCAGTTCAGCCAACGCTTGTTGAATGAGAATTTCGGATTCGGTGTCCACCATGGAAGTGGCCTCGTCCAAGATGAGAATCCGCGGATTGGCCAGCACCGCGCGGGCAATGCTGAGACGTTGTTTCTGACCCCCAGAGAGTTTCACCCCCCGCTCGCCGATCTCCGTGTCATAGCCCTCCGGCAGTTCTATGATGAACTCGTGGGCGTTGGCCACCTTGGCCGCCTCGACTATTTCCTCGTCCGTGGCCTCCAGCCGGCCGTAGCGAATGTTCTCCTTCACCGTGCCGTTAAACAGGAAAGTATCCTGCAAGACCATGGCTATCTGACGGCGCAGGGAGCGTTGAGTTACTGCGCGCAGGTCGTACCCATCAATCAACACTCGGCCTTCCGTGGGGTCGTAGAAGCGAGGGATGAGGTTGATAATGGTGCTCTTGCCCGCTCCGCTGCGGCCCACCAGAGCCACCATCTCCCCCGGCTTAGCCTCCAGGTTGATGTTCGACAGCACTTGGTCCCCCGTCGGATAGCGGAAGGAGACGTTTTCAAACCGCACATGGCCTCTAAGGGGCGGCAGGTCCACCGCCTCCGGCGCATCCTGAACCTCAGGCATTTCGTCCAGTACCTCCAGCACCCGCTCGCCCGCCGAGAAGGCCTGCAGGACGGTGTTGTAAATGCGAAACAGACTGCCGATGGGATGGTAGAACTGGCCCACGTACATGGTGAAGGCAAACAGGTCTCCCACGCTCACCGTGGGCTTGGGCTGGAGCATCAGATAGGCTCCGTAGCCCAGTACCGACAACCCGCCCAGGCCCTGGACGAACTGCATCGCCGGGAAGAAGCGGGTCCACAGGCGAATGCCGCGAATGCTCAAGTCGTAGTACTCGCGGTTGTCCTGGGCAAACCGCTGGGCTTCGAACCCCTCCCGGGTGAAACCCTTAATTACCCGAATGCCCGACAGGTTGTCCTGCAAGCGGGCGTTGATGTCTCCCAGGCGGTCGCGGATTTGGCGGTAAAGGGGCCGGATTATCCGGGCGAAGAAGTAGATGGACACCACCAGAACGGGCACCGGCAACAGGGCCACTAAGGTCAACCGCCAGGAGAGGTAGAGCATAATCCCGATGGTGATGACCAAGTTTAGGACATCGGAGATGAGGGTGTCGCTGGCATGGGTGAGGAGGTTCTGCATGGCCCCTACGTCGCCGGAGACGCGGGCCATGATGTCCCCCGTCTGGCGGCTTTCGTAGTAACTCAAAGACAGCCGCTGCAGGTGCTCGTACAGCCTCACCCGCAGGTCCATGACGAACCCTTCGCCGGCCCGATGAAGGGTGTACAAACGCAGGGAAGACAGTAAGGCCGTGGCCGCACCGATGGCCAGCAGCAAGCCCAGCAGTTGCCAGGTTTCGTGCATGGCCAGAGCATAACTTTCCGGCGTCCAGACCCGCTTCACTGCCGGCACGAGCACGTGGTCGAGCAGGCGACGGGTGAGCAGCGGCGGCGCCTTGCCCAGCATGGTCGTCAGGGTCACGGCGATGGTGCCAATGACCACCGCGCCCCAGTAGGGCCGCAGAAAGGGCCAAAACCGCCGCAGAATCTTCAACACCGGCGGACGGGGGCGCTCCTCCTCAGGCAGCCGCGCCCGGGCAAAGGGTCGGTGAGCCATCCGCATGGTCGTAAACCTCAAATTGGCAACGTTGAGGCTGGGCCTCAAAGCCCTCTTTTAGGGCACAAATAAAGCCACTAAAGTTCCCGTAGCATTATACCACACTCCAGGAGGATGGTCAAATGGGGCGATGACTATGATTAAAACTACCCCGCAAAATTTTCACTTTCCCCTTGACAAATTTTTTCTTCTGGTATATTGATAGAGAAGGTAGCCAGAGGTAATACTGTACGGCGAGTTTGAC
>DTZQ01000526.1 GCA_012961305.1 Armatimonadota bacterium
ACCTCCTCGCCCAGAGTTCAAACTCCGGACTGCCTTTAGCAAACCAACAGAGGTTGGTTCCCTGGGTTTCAAACCCCCTTGGTAAGCATAGCCCCAGATTTCCATCTTGGGTAGGTCTAAGCGGTTTCCCCCTCCCAAACCCGCTTGGGCAGGGTGAAGAAGAACTTGGAACCCCGCCCCTCCTCGCTTTCCACCCAAATGCTGCCCCCATGGGCCTCCACCAGATGTTTAGTCAGGTACAGCCCCAAACCCGTGCCCACAATTTGCCGCTGCTGGGCCTCCTGCAAGCGACCGTAGGGTTGGAAGAGGTAGGGCAGGTCTTCCCGGGCAATGCCGTAGCCCTGGTCTTCCACGCAGAAGAGGTAATCCTTCTGGCGCTCTGCTACCTGTACGGTTACCGTAGTCCCATCGTCGGAGTACTTTACTGCGTTATTGAGGAGGTTGGTGATGATTTGTTCCAATTTGTCCCGGTCGGCTTCAAGCCACAGCCGTTCCTCCTGCATTTCCAAGATAAAGCAATGGTTGGGAGCATAAAAACGCTGCACTTCCAGCAGTTGTTCCAAAAAACTGCGCACTTCCACTCGTTGCCAAGCAACCTCCAGGGCCCGCCCGCTTTCAATCCGCGAGAGGCACAGCAAACCGGCCACCAATCGGCGCAAACGGTCACATTCATGGTCAATAATGTTCAGCAGTTCCCGCTGGTCTTCTATGGGCAATTGTTCGTTGTCTTTCAGCACGGTAGCAAAACCTTTGATGGAGGTCAAGGGGGTGCGCAATTCGTGGGAAGCGAAAGATACCAGTTGCGTTTTCAGTTCGTCCAGTTCCTTTAACTCGGTGATGTCCGTGCAGACGATAACTTTACCCAAGCGGCGGTGGGCGCTGTCCAGCACTTGGGAAGCATGGACGCGCAGGACGCGGGAACGGGGCTCTTCCAGGCGCAGTTCTCTGCCCTCCGGCACATCTACCGGGGTCGCCAGCACTTCCCGCAGGGGCGCTTGCTGTACCGCGGATACGGGCCGGCCATCGTACTCCTCACGCTGCAGGCCGAACATTCGCTCCGCGGCGGAATTGACGAGGATGATGCGGTCTCCCTCATCCACCAGAATGACCCCATCGGCCATGTTCTCCACCATCGCCGTTATGCGGGCCTTCTCCACTTCTAACTTGCGGTTGGTGCGCAGCAGTTCGGCATTGGCCAAATCCACTTTCCGCTCCAACTGCTGGTAGAGTCGGGCCCGTTCCAAAGCGATGGCCGCCTGGCTGGCCAGGGCCTGGAGCAGTTCACTGCGGCTGTCCGGGAAGGTCTCCGGCGGAGGCAGATTCACTACCTCCAGGGCGCCAATCACTTCCTCCCCGATGCGCAGGGGCACACAGAGGATGGAGCGGGTACGAAAGTCCAAGGTGGCGTCCACGTCGCGCAGAAACCGCTCATCGCAGTAGGGGTCGGGGGAGTAAACCACTTCGTTGTGTTCGATGCACCAGCCCACGATGCCCTGCCCCCGGGGAATGGTCATGCGCTCCAACTCCTCTCCCTTCTCTCCGGTGGCAACGTAGAAGGTCAACTGCTCCGTTTCCGGGTCAATGAGGATGAGGGAACTGCCCTCTGCCTGAGTAACTTGGGCGGCGGATTCCAGAATCACTCGCAGGAGCACCTCCAAATCGTGCAAGGCGTTGACTGCTCGTTCCGTTTCAATGAGGGTGTTCAGTTCGTCCATCCGCCTCTGCAGGCCCTCAATCAATCGGGCGTTCTCCAGCAGCAGGGCCACCGGTTCGGCAATGATTTCCAGCAGTTCCGCATCCTCAGAGGTGAACTGACGTCCACTGCGGGGGTTAAGCACTTCTAAGGCCCCTTTCACCCCCCCTTTACCGCGCACGGGCACACAGAGCACCGAGCGAGTGTAAAACCCGGTCTCCTCGTCCACCCGGGGGCAGAACCGCGGGTCGGACCGGGCCGGGTCTACAATGAGCCACTGATTGTGCTCCGCGACCCAGCCGGCGATGCCTTCCCCCGGTTGGAGGCGAATTTTAGCCAGGGCTTCCGCTTTCTCTCCCGTGGCCGCGCGGAAAATCAGTTCGCTGGTGGTCTCCTCAACCAGAAGGAGCGAACTGGCTTCCGCGTCCAAGACTTCGCCTACCAGGGCTACCAAGGCTGTAGCAAACTCATCCATACTGGTGGAGGTCCCTATCAAGGCGGAGACCCGGCGCAGGGCCTCAAACCGCTGTTCCAAGCGGGCCAACCTTTCCTCTGCTTCTCTCAGCATCATGGGGGCACTCCTTTTATCATCAGCAATTACTCAGCCCTCACCCCCTGACCACCTCCTTCACCAGGACTGAGTGCTAAGGGACTCAGTACTCACAACTCAGTCCTTTTAGACAAGCGCC
>DTZQ01000527.1 GCA_012961305.1 Armatimonadota bacterium
ACATTAACTACACTACCGGCCATGCCCTTTTTGAGGCCACCCATGGCACGGCCCCCAAGTATGCAGGCCAGGACAAGGTTAATCCCAGTTCCCTCATCCTGTCGGGGGAAATGCTGCTGCGCTACTTGGGCTGGCATGAGGCTGCCGACCTGATTATCCAGGGCCTGGAGCGCACCTTCGCCCAAAGGACGGTGACCTACGATTTACACCGCTTCCTGGAAGGAGCGAAATTGCTGAAAACCTCCGAGTTCGCCACACGGGTTATTGAGAATATGGAAAGTTAGGTCGGCACTACATTTTTTCGCCCCGGAACAATGTCTGCCTCTTACCGGGACAGAGGTCCCCCCTTGCTGGCTATTTTTGCTGGGCGCAGGTTCACCGCTCTTCAATCACCCGGAGGCGGAAGTTACGAAATCTGGTCAGTTTGCCTTTCCAATCACCTCCGCCATGAACCTGTACGGCAATGAATCCCTCGGCCGGCAAGCGTTCCTTCGTATCAGTGAAATCCACCAATTGTTGTCCGTTCAACCAGGCCTGTATGCGTGGAGGCTGGCCCTGGACGATAGCGCGGAGTAAATTCCACTCGCCTTTTCTCCAGGCCTTCTCCCATTCCCGGTTCTGCTGGAGCCAACCACCACACCCTTCACCGTACAGGGTCCCCACTTGCCCACCGGGGCGGTGGTCAATCGTGATTTGATAGCACGCCCCTCGCTCGGTGGTGCGCAGGAAAAGACCACTGTCAATACCCCAATCGGGGTTAATCTCCACCACCACCTCAAAATCGCCATATTTCTCAGTCGTGGCCAGCACGCCTCCATTGCCCGGCGGGTCCTGAGTCCCTTGAAGCACCCCCTCAACTGCCTCCCATTTTCCCCCCGTGCCATGACCGGTCCTGAGCACCTGCCAACCTTGCAGGCTCTTACCATCAAACAGGGGTTTGTAGGCCATGACTCCGGGAGGTAATGGGAGAAATTCGGAGGATTCGGCCTCGGCCTCGGTAAGGGGTCGGAGGAACAGATTGCGATATTGTACCGGCCCATGGTCGCCCTGCAACATGAGCGGACCTGGCGTGCCTTCGTTCCGGTCTAAGGCTCCGCCGGTGACTCCGGGAAGTTCAGCATTAGTGATGATAGAAACGCCGTTGTGAATTACACTGACCCGTGCCTTGCGGGTTAAGTTCCCCTGCGCGTCTCTACGCGCCTGAACGAACTTGACGTCAAAGGTCTGCCACTCATCCGCCGGCTTTGCTGCATTAAACCTCGGAGTGAGCAGTCCATAGATGGCACCACACATATGCCTGCCCGGTGGGCGACCGTAAGCGTCGTCAACCTGTATCTCGTAGCGGCCTTGGAGGTAAACGCCGCTGTTGCTACCCCGGGGCAAATTGAATTCCACATGCAGTTGGAAGTCACCAAAGGTAGCCTCGGTCACAATGTCCGTGCTGGGAGGCTGATTAATTAACAACCCCTCCTGAACCTTCCAACCGTTGGGGCCGCCTTTATGCCGAAGCCTCCAGCCCTCCATGCTCTTCCCATCAAAGAGAGAAACCCAGTCACCGCTCGTCGCTGGCCAGGCAAATACTCCGAGCAGTAACGCAATGAAACCCCCCATGCCCATAAGCATACCTTGACGCCTCATGTGAGACCCTCCTTTCGCTTGAGAGTAACCTAATTTTCATTATAACACATGCTTGGCCGGTGTGCAAGCCCTCAGCACTTGCACCTTTGAAGATTTTGTGCTATACTCTTTTCGCCCTTTACGGAGATGCAGGACTGGCAGTGTTCGAGGAGGAAGCAAACGGTGGGCTCCAAAATCAGCATCATTGGCGGTGCGGGGAATGTGGGGGCCACCACGGCTCTGCTCCTGGCGCAAAAGGAACTGGGCGACATCGTGCTGGTGGACCTGCCCACGGCGGAGGGCGTCGCTCAGGGCAAGGCCCTCGATATAACCCAGATGGGGCCAGTGGAAGGATTTGACATTCAGGTGACGGGCACAGCCGATTACCGCGGCATTGCGGACTCCACGGTGGTGGTGGTCACGGCCGGTCTGCCTCGCCAGCCGGGAATGACCCGTGAGGATTTGCGGCGGAAAAACGCGGAAATTGTCAAAACCGTGGCCGAGAACATCAAAAGGTATGCTCCCCAGGCCATTGTGGTTATGGTGACCAATCCCCTGGATGTGATGACCTATCTGGCCTGGAAAGTCACTGGCTTCCCCTCCCCGCGGGTAGTGGGACAGGCAGGGGTTTTGGACACGGCTCGGTTTCGCACCTTCCTCGCTCAGGAGTTGAATTGCGCGGTGGAGGACGTCCAAACCATAGTTTTGGGAGGTCACGGGGACAGCATGGTGCCCCTGCCGCGCTACACCACCGTGGGCGGGATTCCCCTTTTAGAACTCCTGCCCCCAGAGAGAATTGCCACCCTGGTGGAACGCACTCGCCGCGGCGGCACGGAAATTGTGAACCTGCTGGGCACTGGCGGGGCTTACTATGCTCCTGCGGCCGCCACCGCGCAAATGGTGGAGGCCATTTTGCAAGACCAGAGGCGCATTCTGCCCTGCTCGGCCTATTTGGAAGGACAATATGGCCTGCACAATGTGTACTTAGGCGTGCCGGTCAAACTGGGCCGAGGGGGAGTGGAGCAAATCTACGAACTTTCCCTGACGGAGGAAGAACTGGCCGCGCTGCACAATTCTGCTCGGATTTACCGCCAGCACATTGACGCCATCAGCCACCTGTGGCAGTAGCCAACTTAAACGCAGATTGCCCTGACTTACCCCGATTACCCGGAAGGAGGTTAGTGGATAGTCACTAATCACTAACCACCAACCACCAATGCGGGGTGGTCGAGGGATAGGAACTCCGGGTTAATCCCTGCAAGTTCGGGTTAATTCGTGTTCTGATTAAACAACGGGAGGGACCAACTGTGGGCTTGACCATTACGGAGAAAATCCTGGCCCGTCATGCTGGCCGCCGCACGGTGTCCCCCGGCGAGAACATCTGGGTGGACGTGGACCTGCTGCTAACCCATGATGTCTGCGGGCCGGGCACCATCGGTATCTTCAAAGAGGAGTTTGGAGCCCAGGCGCGGGTGTGGGATAGGGAGAGAGTGGTCATCATCCCCGACCACTACATTTTCACCACCGATGAAAAGGCCCGCCGCAACCTGGCCCTGTTGCGGGAGTTTGCGGCGGAGCAGGGGTTGCCCTATTTCTACGACGTGGGCACCGTTAGGTACAAGGGGGTTTGCCATGTGGCCCTGGCCGAAGAAGGACACACCCGACCGGGGGAAGTGCTCCTGGGCACCGATTCCCACACTTGTACCGCTGGCGCCTTCGGGGAGTTTGCCACCGGAATCGGGAATACGGAGGCCGCCTTCGTGCTGGGAACGGGCAAGTTGTGGGTGAAAGTGCCGCCCACCATGCGGTTCGTTTTCGAGGGA
>DTZQ01000528.1 GCA_012961305.1 Armatimonadota bacterium
AATACGACTGGGTGATGCCGCGGGAGTGTGTAGAGGCCCTCTGGCGGGCCTGGGGGAAGCCGGAACTGGTGTGGCTCAACGGTGGGCATTACAGTGCCCTTTTACATCAGGGACGGCTGAGGAAGCGCATAGTCAACTACCTGGCGGCCCATCTGGGAATCGCCCCCTTAGAGGCAGCGACCCGGCCCTCGCTTCGTTTTCCGGCCTTCAAGTTTGGTGCGCTGTGGTCGCGACGGGGTGGAGTGCGTCCGGCTTTCACCTGGGAAGTAGGCCATTTAGACCGGCGGGGCCGCTGGGCAGTAGAGACCGGGTTGGCCCCCGGCCGGGCTTTGGCGGGCCTTTCGGCCGATGTGCTCTCCGTTGGCGACAGCGGCTTGGCCGATGTGGGAGTTGGCCTGGCGGTCAGCCTCCGGGGCCATGCGGAACCCTACCTGTCCCTGAACGTGCATTTGTTTTAGGGACCGGGTTCAATTCCCAGAGGAAACAGACAGGACCTGCGCAGTTAGTTCGGTGCTCCCTCTTCAACGCCGGGTACTTCCACCATTTGCTGCGGAATGTCCGCTGAAGCAGGCTACTACGAATATGACTTTACCCAACCAACGGAAGTTGGTTCCGTCGGTTTCAAACCGACTTGGTAACGGTAGCCCAAGATTTCCATCTTGGGCAGGTCTAACGGCGAATTTAACCTTGTCAAGTTAGGGCTTCAACCCGCTTCCCCTGCCGAGCCTTAGGTCCCTTACTCCTCTTCTTCCTCGGACAGGGCCTCGGGGCCGCCCATGAGGAGTTTGAACCGGCGCTCCCAATCCTCGTCCTGGCGCCGCCGTCGGGTCCGCCGGAAGTGGAACCACCGCCAGTGCCAGCGACCAGTGCGCTCATTGTCGGCGTAGGCCCACGCCACGGCTAAACTGAGCAGGGCAAAAAAGCCCATCAACCGCCCGTAGGCTGAGCCGTAGAGGAACAACACCGCTGCCGCATCAAACCAGGCAATGTACTTGGCTTTAATGGGCAGCACGAAGTAGAGGTGAATGAGCGCGTCCGGGTGCAGGGTAGCCCAGGCTACGGTAACCGCGGAAAGCGGCAGCCACACCCCACGCAGGGTCAAAGGCACCCCCGGCTGCAGCAGAAGCGCACCCACCCACAGGCCCGCCGCGGCCAGGCCGCTCATCGCCAGCCAAAAGTAAAAGAACTTGCGGCTGCCCCAGGTGCGTTCCAAATCCCCGGCGATAAACCACAGCCACAGTCCGGCCCAAAGCACGCTGAAGGGGTCGTAGGCTAAAATCGCGTAGGTCACCAATGTCCAGGGCTGCCTCAGTGCAGTCGCCGTGGAGAAACCCAAATACGTGCCCAACCAATCGCCCAAAGTGGGCCCGGTGAAAAAGGACACCGCACAGGTCCCGATGAGCAGCCCTAAAAGGCTCTTCGTGACCAGCATGGGGTCACGCCCATAACCGTATCGGCCACTCATGTCCGTTCTCCTCCCAAGACTGGAATGCGCCGCAGAGACGCAAAGGACGCCGAGGAAATGGAGAAACGGAGGGGTTCTCCGCGCTCTCCGCTTCTCTGCGGTAAACTAAGGACAACGATTTTCAGGGTACTTCCGGGTGTTTCTGTGACTTACTCCCCTATCTCATACAACCGCGTTTCGCCCTTCTTAAGTTCCACCCTCCACTCCCTAATCCCCGTGCCCAAAAGTTCACCCGTCAGGGCGTTGCGCACCGAGGCGGGACGGGGCAGGCGCACGGTTTTAAGCCCCGCTTCGCTGGCGGTGAGAGCCAACCATCGCCCGTCGGTCTGCACCACCTCGCCCGCGTCGGCGTAAAGCCACACTCCCGCCAGTCGAGCGCAGTTGCGCAGCAGCGTCGCCGGTACGGTCAAAGTTCCCAAGTAAAGGGTGGTGTATCCGTCCCCGGTTTTCACCGCCACCGCGGGCCGGCCACTCTGCCGGTAACGGCCCAACACTTTGACCCCCGAAGCCCCTTCCGCTGGAATGAACAGTGGCGTCAGCGGCTGCGGGGTGCCGAAGGTCTTCCCCTGCAAGTCCGCTAACAGGGGATGCTCCGCCTCCGTCAGTTGTACCTGAGGCGGTTCCGGTTCCCTTTCCAGGGTCAGCGGGAACTCTAACAGGTCGGACATATGGGCCACCTCTGCGGTGTCGCGCAGGAAACCAGCCCCGTAGAACCAGACGGATACTTTCCCCTCCCGCCGCACCGTGCGGGCCAAAGCCGCCCGTTCCGTCCCCGTTAGCGCAAAGGCGTTCGGGAACAGGTACAACTTCGCCTCCGGCACGCGCCCGGCCACCAGGTCACTCAGCAGGTAAATGCCCACCGGTGCCCCCAGGCGGTTGAAACTTGCCCGCAACTCGTAAAGGAGCGGCCGGGTCAGGGCGCGGGAAGAGGCCAGATAGAACAGACTTTTCTCGTCCACCACCACGGCTACTTCGGGAGTGTAGCGAGAGGGCCGGCCCAGGTCCCGGTCGTACAGCCGTTTGAGCGTGCTCAGGTGGGCCCAGATGTCGTCCGCATTCAGCCAGCCCAAGCCGGGCAAGTCCATCCACCAGCAGGTCAGGCGACGGACCAGGATGTTGGCTAAGTTGCGGGTGTGTACCCAACGGGTTTGCTCCGGCGTGTCCACCCGTCCGAAACCGGCCTGAGGCGAGGAGAGGTAGGTGCGGGTATCGTCCTCGTTGAGCCACAGTTTGCCGTGGCTGGCCACCGAATCCACTGGCACCATGAAGGGCCCGGAACCGCCCAGGCCTCGGTCGAAGTAGGAAATGGGCGAGCAGAGAACGTCAACCTCGGGGCAGTCCAGCAACCGCGCTAAGGCCAGATGCCCGCTCGTCTGGGGCCCGCGGGGGATGCCGGACATGTCGAAGAGGTAGCCGTAGAAGTAAACCGTTAGTTTCCGCCCCTTGGTGGCTTCTTTGATGGTGCGAGCGAACTGCTCCAGCGGCTCCACCATCGCTACTTGCTTGTACTCGTACCAGTCCACCAACTTCCGCTCGGCCACCGGGTCGCGGAAGGCACCCAGAGTGCTGGCCAATCGTTCCTCCCTTGAAGGCACGGTGACGGCCTCGAAGGTGAGTGCCGCCTCGCCCCAGGCCCGTCGCAGGGCGGTCACGTCGCCCCCGTATTTCCTCCGCACCCAGGCGCGGAAGCCACGGTTCATGGCCGGACTGAAACCGTTGAGTTTGTTGCTCCAGGATTGGTCGTAAAACCACTCGCCGGTGTTCTGGCCACAGGGGTGGTAGCCTAAGATATGCTCGCCGTACTTAGCCTCCAGATGTGTCACGAAAGCCCGCAGGGCTTCGTTGGCCTCGCGCCGCCACACCTCCGAGGCCACGCACACCTTTCCCCGGCTGCCATCGTCGTAGAGCATTACCTCCTCCGGGTGCTGCTCCTTCCACCAGCCGGGCGGCTCCAGGCCGAAGCGCGGCAGAAGCAGGCCCTTTGGGTCGCGGGCCAGCACGGCCTCCAGAAGGGCATCGGTGGCGGTGAAGTCTGGGGGCTGTCCGTTTCGTCCCCAGGGCAGAGGCAGGCCGAAGGAGTGCAGGTGCACTCCCGCCCGGGCCGCCCGCTCGATTTCCTCCAGGCCCGGGCTGACTTCCCGACCGGTGTAGTGCGTCCAGTCGCCGCCCTGCTCCACGACCAACAGTTCCACCGTGCGGGGCGGGTCGGCCCGCAGGCGGGCCGAAAAGGCGTAAGTGTGCCCCTGCTCGAGGCGGTGCCCGACCTGGTACAGGTGCACATGCCAGGGGGCCTGACCGCCATTTTGTATTTCGACTCGCAGGGCCTCACCCTCGCGGTGGGCTGTCGCTTCGGCTCCCACTTCCCGCTTGACGAACAGCACCCAGTCCTCCCTCCAGCCCTCCTCCACGAAGGTGCCACGCCGCACGAGGTTGCGCTCCGGCTGGGCTAGGTCCACGAAGGTCACATCGTCCACCCAGACCGTGCCCGGCTTTCCGCCTCCCAGGCGAAGGTGCAGGCCGGTGTTGGGTTGGGTCTCCGCGGCGACGAAAGTGGTGCTGAACCGCCGCCACTCTCTCGTCACCGCCCCAGGAATGGCCCTCCCGCCCAAGCGCAAAGTGCCGTAGAACATCAGCGGACTGTACGGCTGACCGTGGACAAACAGCGTGGGCGTTCCCTCTACTGAGCGGATTTCCGCCGTGAGGGCATCCGCTCTCCCGCCGGCCGGAGACAATCCACCCAGCAGAGCCAACCCCGCCAAGAGAAGCAGGCCTGAACCAAAATCGTGCAAGTGCATCATTTTCCCCTTGACCTTTTGGATGCAGGATAACTACTTCCCGCCTCATCCTCCGGCTCAGCCAACTCCCGACCCGTCAGGTACAAGCCGGGAGGAGGGATTTCGCTTAGTTCCCGACCGGTGGGAGTTTCCGGCGGCGGAGAGGGAACGGGAGCCAGTTCGCGGCCGGTGAAGGGAGCCAGTCGTTCCTCAATCCGGGCCAGGGCTTCCCAAACGGCCTCCCTCAGGGCCGGCGGTTCCTGCCGCCAGGGGCGCAGCAAGACCTCTAAGGGTTCAACGGCCCGCCCGTCGCCCACTTCGGCCAGGGCCTCCACCGCCCGCTGACGGACGGTTGCCTCCGGGTCTTGCAGAGCCTGGCAGAGCACCTCCACCACCCGCTCATCCTCCAACTCGCTCACCAACGCGATGGCTTCCCGGCGCACCTCCTCGTCGCCCAGGCTCAGAATGAGGCACAGGCGGTCGAGGGTGTATTCGTCGGGCATTTGAGGCAGTTGGCGCAGGAGGTTACGGAGAGGCTGTTGGAGGATGGCATGGGCCTGTTTATAACGTACCGGAGGGCGGAAAGACATTTCTCCGAAGATAATAAGGCCCAACGACTCGTCCCGCCGTTCCTGCAACAGGCGTTCCAAGATGGCCACGATGGTCGCATGCGCCCGTCGCGCCAGGGCAAAATCGGAATTGAGCAGGTGCCGACAGAGCACTGGCAACGCCCGCAAGTCAGGCTGGGCTCGCAGAGCCTCCAATGCCTGCTCCACCTCCAGACCCCGTTCCTGCTCCTGTAACGCCTTTAACCACACCTCCAGGTCCATCCCAATCGCCTCCGTCTCCCTGTGAATAATAACACATGAAGAGCGTTCTGTCAAGATGCCCCTCTCTCCTGCCACCGATATATAGAGCCGTGAAACGTAAAGCGTAAAATTGGGAGGGACGGAGACTCCTCGAGGAGGAATGGTTCGTCTGAGGGAGAAAAAGAGGGCGTGAAACGCATAAAAGGCGAGGGTTGATATGCCCTTCGCTCCTCGACCTTTGGGGGAGAGAATACAGTGGTTCGGTCTTTTTGCCAGCGCGGGTGGAGCAGCAAGGTAGGGGGGATGCTCGTGGTATGTCTGCTGGAGGTAGGGGCAGTGGAGGGAGCGGAAATTAGCGCCGGCGATTGGACTGCCCGGTTTTCGCCCTATAATGGGCTGACCCTTACCTATCGGGGATTAACGGTAATTGAACGGGCTCCCCTGATGGTGCGGAACGACGGCCAGGTGGTTTTCTCCTGGGCCCGTCAACGTCCGACTGTAAAGGTGACCTCTCTGCCCTCTGCTCAAATCCTTGCTGTCAGTTATCCTGCTGAAAGCGAGGCCAAGGCCCCCTTCAGTTGTAACTACCGGGTGACCCTCTGGGCAGACAATCGGGTGTTCATCAACCTGGAATATGCTTCTCACTCCTCCCGTTCCCTGCGGGTGGACTACCGGCTGGGCCATTTTCTGGACACCTTGTTCGCCGGCCGCAAGTACACCGTAACCACCAACCGGGGCCAATACTCTGGCCAGTTCCCTTTGCTTCCGCCCTCGTCCGGCGTCGGCACCCGCACCGTGGCTGAGGACCTGCGGGACTTGACGCTACACGCGCCTCTGGGCGACCTGCGGTTGAGCGTGGTGGAAGGGAGCGACCCGCTGTCCCTTTTTGACTCCCGCCAGCAGTACTGGGTGGCTTTTTCGCGCACGGCGGCAGTGTGGCTGGGGATACAACGGTGGCTTAGGCCAGGAGGCCGGGGTCGCTGTGGGGTGCTGCTGACTTTCACTCCCCGCCCGGTAACTGACACGGCCCCACTGGAGGTAGTCACGCACCCCTCCTCTTTGGCGCAGGAAAGGGTGATGGCTGCCTGGCTGCCGGCCCGAGGGGCGCGGTGGCTGTTAGAGCCGACTACGGCGACGGAAAGCGATTTGACCGTAGTGGACGCGCAACAGGGCCTCCTGCCCACGCCTGTAGCCCCCGCGGTTGAACGGCGGGTGCAGCACGCCCTCACTTGGCTGGAGCGGCTTTTCGGGGAGCGGTTGGAACTCCAACCGGCCCCGCCGCAGGCCCGGCCGGTGTTGATTCCGCGCCCCCACGTGCTGCGGTGGCAGGAGTCGGATTTCGTCTTCGACCGTACGACGCGCCTTGCCCTGGCCACGGATGCGGAGGAAGGCTTACTGCGCGTTGCAGAGGGCCTGCAGCGGCACTTGGAGCAGGTGTTCGAGCGAAAAGTGCCCCTGGTGCATCTGGCGAGGGCAGACGACACGCCGGGGCTGATTCTGCTGAGTACGCTGAACGACGCTTTGGAACGTAGCATCCCTTCTCCCCAACCTTTGGCGGCCCGGGTGTCCCGTCGGCCGGAGGGATATTGGCTAAAGGTCACCCCACGGCGAGTGCGGGTGGTGGGGGGAAGTGTGCGGGGGGTTTTTTACGGGGTCCAGACTTTGCAGCAGTTGCTCAAAATCGGCGAGTTGGGCGAATTGGCGGCGACGGGCGTGTTCATCGAAGATTGGCCCACTTTCGCCTTTCGCGGCATTCACCTCCTGGCCGACGACCATGCTCTGGAGTGGCACAAGCAACTCATTCGCGACGTATTCGCCCCCCTCAAAATCAACACCATCGTATTAGAGTGCGAGTATGCCCGCTGGGACACGCAACCCGACCTGGCGCCGGAATGGGCCATGACCAAAGGGGAAATGCGGGAACTGTGCGCCTATGCGCGGGAGCATTTCATCGAAGTCATCCCTCTGGTGCAGACTTTGGGCCACTGCGGTTGGCTATTTCGCGGCGGGCGCAACCTGGACTTGGCTGAAGACCCGGAGGAACCCTATGCCTACTGCGTGACCAACCCGCGTACCTACGAGGTTATCTTTGGCATTCTGCGGGAAGTGCTGGAGGTGTTCCAGCCACGCTACGTGCACTTGGGCCACGATGAAGTTACCCATCGGGGACGGTTCCCCTATCGCTCTGCGGGCTGGCGGGCGAGGGATTTGTTTGTGGAAGACGTGCGCAAACTGCACGATTTCCTGAGCCGTCGTGGGGTGCGCATGATGCTGTGGGGAGACATGCTGCTGCGCCCTGGCGAGGCCAATGACGCGGCCCACGGTGGAGCGCCCGACCATCTGGCCCGGGCCCGCCGCCGTTTGCCCCGGGACATCGTCATTTGCGATTGGCACTACGGAGTGTTTCCCGATTATCCGAGTTTACGGGTTTTCCAGCGGGACGGGTTCCCGGTCGTGGCCGCGAGTTGGATGAACCCCCGCAACATCTACCAACTCAGCCGAGCCGCCTGGCGGGCCCGTTCCTGGGGACTGCTGCAGACGACCTGGACGGGCTACGGAGGTAATCGGGAAGCCCCTCGACAGCACTACGACCAACTGGCGGCTTACGTTTTGGCCGCGGAATATGCCTGGTCGCCCCACATCCCACCACTGGAGCATTTGGGCTACGTGCCCGGGGAGGTTCTGTCGCGGTTGGCGGCCCAGCATCGGCCAGTCGGGCGTCAGCCCCGGGACGGGTACTTGGTGGATTTACTGCCCTACTGCACGGTGGCTTTGCGGGACGATGTGAGCAGCGGTTGGGTGGGCTACGGCCCGGCCTACGACCTGCGGAGACTGCCCACCGGCACCCAGCGGCTGGGAGAGGTGGTGTTCAAAATCGGCCGGCTGCCCA
>DTZQ01000529.1 GCA_012961305.1 Armatimonadota bacterium
GCCGGTCGTTGAAGCAGGAAGCAGGTTCTAAATGGGACCGGTCCCATTGGGGTAAATCCTGCGGAACGGAAAACACGGTTGGAAATCATTGGAGCCGCAGTAGCGTTCATCGTTGGGACCGCCGGGGGCAGTTTCCTCAACGTTTGCATTTATCGCCTGCCCCGGGGTATGTCTATCATCACCCCGCGGTCACATTGTTTTCACTGCGATACAGAACTGGGCACGGCAGATTTAGTACCTCTACTCAGTTACCTGTGGTTGCGAGGCTTGTGTCGTTACTGTGGAGTACGAATAAGTGGTCGTTATTTCCTGGTGGAGTTAGTTACTGGACTTGCCTTTGCCGCCCTTTACTTACATCATCGAGGAGCGATTTTCGATTTTGTCTCTGCGGCTCTGTTCGCCGGGGTGCTAATCCCGGTTTTTTTTATTGATTTGGAGTACACCCTGATTCCGGCCGAACTCACGGCGGCGGGAATGCTCATAGGAGTAGGCAGTGACCTGCTGAAACTGCTGGTGGGACAGGGACAGCCCCTCGAATGGTTAGTACCGGGGACGACCTGGTTGATACAGATACCCGCCTCTCTGGTAGGATTATGCTTGGGAGGCGCAGTTTTCGCGAGCATTGTCGTACTGGGACGGGTTCTCTTTGGTCGGGAGGCCATGGGAGGAGGTGATGTCCACCTGGCGGCAGCCATAGGAGCCAAATTGGGCCCCGGCTATGCTTTCCTCACTTTCTTCCTCCTCGCCGTCGGTTTGGGGGCCCTAATAGGCGTACTCCTCATCGCCCTTCGCCTTCGCTCCCGACAGGACTATATCCCCTTTGGCCCTTTCATGGTGGTCAGTGCTTTCCTCCTCCTGTTCTGGGGTGAAGCGTTAACCAGGTTAATCCGGCAGTGCTATCCCTGGCCCTAATGGTTTTTACCACTCATAAACGTTTAATTCCCTGGCAGGAAGGGTATAACAGAAATGGTCTTTGACCTCTGACCGATGAATAATTGGACCAAATGCTGGGTAAAGCAAGGAGGTAAATCATGCGACACTCACACCTACGACGAAGTGGTTTCACGTTAATTGAACTGCTCGTAGTCATCGGCATCATTGCCGTTCTGGCGGCCATTGTGCTGCCGGTCTTCTCCTCGGCTCAGGAGCGGGCCAGACAGGGTACTTGCCTGTCTAATCTCCATGCCTTGGCGGTGGCCATCAAGATTTACCGCCAGGACCACCGTGCCTATCCCCCGCCCACTTTGCCTACCACTTTGACCATTGGTTCCAACCAAGTCACTCTGAACGGATTAAGCCTGGCACTGCGCCTCTATCCGGACTATGTCACCTCGCTCAAGGCTATGAGGTGTCCCGATGACAATAATGCGGAGATGCTCACCACTCCCCAGTTGCTCACCTACAGCACCTACGATGCCTACTACAATTACCTGGGCTACACCGTGGATGCCAACGGGAATCCGCTTCCCATCCAGACTGCCAATGTAACTAAGATAAGTCCTCGGTGGCCTGCCCTGTACAACCGCAATGCCCCCGACAACACGATTATCACTTTCTGCGCCTGGCATCGGGATTTCGTCTCCAACCCGCTGGAAAAATTCGATTTGGTGGTGCGTTTGGGTGGACAGGCCGACCGCTTAAGGCCCTGGGCTGAGGGCGGCTATGACTATGTGAACCAGCCGGAAATCCGCTGACCATTGGCTGCCAGAGGAGTTTGGTGGCTGACCCCTTCGGTTGCGGTGGCTTCCATCCAGCGCCAGTGTAGTTGTTGTTATTGTAATCAATTGGGTTGCCCATTAGGCCACCAGATTGGTGGCTGTCAGGAGTAAGCAGGCGGAAGCCCAGTTCATTTGTAGCCCTCAGTCCATCCCTGGGAAAAAGGACTGAAGCGTGAGTACTAACCCCACCCTTGCCCTCCCCGCGTGCGGGGAGGATGGGAAGGGGTCAGCATTCA
>DTZQ01000530.1 GCA_012961305.1 Armatimonadota bacterium
CAGCAGTTTCCAACCCCAACCGGGCATGCCGGGCGGCCCGGAAATGCGTCCTACTTTCGGTGGCTTTGGCGAGGGCCGCCGGCCGGATTGGCGCTCCCGTTTCCAAAGGCGAGGCCGACCGGACTTCTCCCGGCTGTCGGCGGAGGAGCGCATTGAAATGTTGCGCCGGCGCTTCGGAGGTCGCATCCCCCCGGAAATCCAGCGCCGCATTGACGAATGGCGCCGCCAGCGGGGCCAGTAGTGGGGATGGCCTATGGCTGATGGCTTATGGCCTGATGCAGGATGCACGATGCAGTTATCATGCCTCTGGCTTATGACCTATGGCGGGCGATAAGCCATTAAGGAGGATAAAAATGAAACCAAGCACCTGGATTTTGGCTTTAATTTTGAGTGGGGTTATGGTCCTGGGTCCCCTGCCGGCCGAGGAAGAACAGGCCGAACCGGCTCCTCCTCCCGAACCGCCGGCGGCGGAACAGGAGCAATCGGCCGCCGAGGAGGAAACTCCGACGGAAGAGGCTCCTCCAGAGAAACCTCCAGGGCCGCCGGCTGAGCCGGAGGGAGAGCAAGCCCGTCCGCCGGAGGAACGGCCGGAGCCACCGGGCCCGCCAGGGGAAAAAAGGCGAGGCCGGTTCCGACCGCCCTTCGGCCCCTGGGGAGGACCAGGCCGTCCCATGTTTGGCCCCCCCGGTCCGGGCCAGCCGGGAGCCGGTCCGCCTCCCGCCGGATTGCCCCGGCGCACCGATGAGCGCATCTCTATGAGTTTCGAAAAGGCGGACATCCACGCCGTGCTGCGGGCCTTGAGCGAAGCCTGGGGGGTGACCATCGTGGCCGACCCGCAGTTGGAGGGCACGGTAACTGTGCTCAGCATGGTGGACATTACCATCGAAGAAAGTTTCGAGGTCTTGAAGGCCATTTTAGAAGTCAAGGGTTTCGGCGTGCTGGGCACCCTGCAGGACCGCATCATCAAAATCGTGCCCCTGACGGAGGTGGCCCAAAGGCCCACGGTGCTGCGCACGGAAGAGGGGGTGGAAGGACTGCGTGACACGGCTACCATCATTACCCAAATCATCCCCCTGAAATTTCTGGATGCGACCCAGTTGCAAAAGGAGTTGCAGCCGCTGGTTTCCTCCGAACGGGCCAGTTTGGTGGCGGTCTCTTCGACTAACCACCTTATCTTGACGGACATGGAAAGCAACGTAAAGCGCATTTTATCCATCATTGAATTGCTGGACCAGGTTCCTCCCGATGACCGGCGTATAGAAATCATCCCCCTGAAAAACGCCGATGCGCAGCAGTTGGCCCAACTCCTCAGTCAGTTGTTCCGCAGTCCTCTGGAGACCTTCTTGCGGCGGATGAGGGAACAGCGTAGGGGCCGTCCTCCCAGTCCCCAGGAGCAGCAGCGGATGGCCGCAGCGGCCCAGGCGGCTGGCGGTTTCTCTCGGCGGGAGCAGGTGACCGTTACCGCCGACCCGCGCACCAACTCCCTCATCGTCTACGCTTCGCCGGAGAACCTGGAGGAAGTCAAGCAGTTGGTCGAACGCCTGGACGTTGACCTCTCCGTCAACCAGGTGGAAATTTTTCAGTTGGAGTATGCCAGCGCGGAGGAGGTGGCTAACATCCTTTCCCAACTTCTCCTGGCCGAGGTAGGGCCCAGTTCCCGCCGGCCAGAGTTTGGCCCCCGCTTGCCCTCCCGGCCGCGGGCGGGCGAGACGGACCAGCCAGTTATCATCGTGCCCGATGCCCGTACCAACCAATTGCTGGTCTACGCTCCCCCTAAGGATTTGGAGAGAATCCGCTTCTACCTCTCCAAATTGGACGTGAACGTGCTGGCGGAGAACAAATTGGAGGTCATCCAGTTGCAGCACGCCAGCGCCACGGAGTTGGAGGGCATCATTGAGGAACTGTTCCAGCGAGGAACGAGTGCCGGTTTCGACCCCCGGCGGGCCTTCTTCCAGATGCGCTTCGGCAGGGCCCCCAGCATGGGCCGCCGGCCCGGCGAGCCGGAAATGGCCCTGCTGGTGGTAGCCGATGAGCGTACTAATAGCCTAATCGTCTCCGCCCCGGCCGAGGACATGGAGGCCATCAAGGCCCTGATTGCCAAATTGGACGTGGATTTGAGAATCAACGTCCTGCGCACCGTGCAACTGGAACACGCCGACGCCGAAGAAGTGGCCAACATCCTCAACCAACTCTACCAAGAAGGAGCCGAGGGGGCCCGCCAGATAACGCCCTTTTTCCGCCCTTCCCCTTTTGGCTTTCCCTTCCGCCGCCCGAGCACCACCAGCCGACGACTGCCCACGGAGGAGCCCATTATGTTCGTGGCCGACACCCGCACCAACTCCGTGGTCATCTCCGCCCCACCAGAGGAGATGGAGGAGATTTTGCAACTGATTAAGGAATTGGACACCGATTTCACCCCCACGGTGACCGAAATCATCCGTCTGGAAAACGCCGACGCAGAGGAGACGGCCAACCTGCTGACCGAACTCTTCGCCGAGGAGGAAACCACGCGCCTAAGCACCCGGTTCACCGGGTTCAGGTTCCCCTTTGGTTTTGGTGGTCGCACCCCCACCCGCCGCCGAACCACTGGAGCCAGCACCGCCGGCAAAGTTAAGTTCGCCTATGACACCCGCACCAATTCCCTTATCGTCACCGCCCCTCCCGACCAGATGGAAACCATTAAGGAAATGGTGGCCCAACTGGATGTGGATTTGCGCCCGCCGGTCATTCACCGCCGGTTCAAACTCCAGTATGCCGACGCTACCACCGTAGCCGAGGAACTCAACGAACTCTTCGAACAGCCTCAGGGCGGCCTGCGGGGGACGACCCGCGGTCTGCCTTTCTTCTTCCGTTCCACCCAACCCACCTACGGCAAGTACGGCTTCACCGGCCTGCGGGAGAACATCGTGGTTGCCGATGTGCGCACCAACTCGGTCATCGTCACCGCCACCGAGGAGAACATGGCCGTCTACGAGCAGGTCATCAAGGACCTGGACGAGGAGGCCAAACTGACCGCCATGACTCGGGTCTATCAACTCAAGTACGCGGTGGCTCAAGATTTGGCCCAGACTCTCAACCAACTGCTGCGCGGACAGCAGCGGTTCGGGGGGTTCTTCTTCTTTATGTTTGGCCAGCGGCAACGGACAGGAAGTCCCCTGGACATCTTGCAGGACGTAAATATAGTGGCGGATTCCAAAACGAACTCGCTGGTGGTTACCGCTCCCCCTCAGGCCTTTGATGCCCTGGAGCAACTCATCGAACAACTTGACCAACCTCAGGGCCAGGTGTACATCAACGTCATCATCGCCGATGTGACCCTGAGCGATGAAACCAAATTGGGCTTCGAGTGGTCTTGGCTCAACAGCACCAGCACCGGCGACACTATGGGCACTGATTTTGACTTGGACGCGGAAACTATGGGCTTCCGCTACACGATTCTCAACGACAACTTCCAATCCCTGCTCCATGCTCTGGCCACCCGCTCCGACGTACGGGTTATCTCTACTCCCCACATCACCACCCTGGACAACACCCAGGCCCAAATTACCATCGGCCAGCAGTATCCCTACCCGGCCTCCATTCGGTTTGACGCCTTCGGCAACCCCATTGTCTCCATTGACTTCGCTGAAATCATGATTTCCCTGACCGTAACCCCGCACATCAACTTGGGCAGCAACACCCTGACCCTGGATGTGGAGCAGACCATCAACGAACTGGCGGGGATTGTGACCCAGTACGGGGGGGAGCAGCCGATTATTGCCAACCGACAGGCCCGCACCTCCATTCGGGTGGAATCCGGTCAGACCATCGTTATCGGCGGCATCATGCGTGACCGCGCGGAGCACGAAGTCAAAGGCGTGCCCTTACTGTCGGAAATCCCCATCTTGGGCGAACTGTTCAAAAGCCGTCGCCGGAAAACGGAGAAGACTGAACTGCTGGTCTTCCTGACCCCCTTTATCGTCACCTCGCCGGAGGAACTGGACCGCCTCCGGCGGGAGCGGGAAGAGCGGCTGCGGGAAATCGTGCCCCAGTTCCGCTCGCCGGGGAGCCCGGAGGAGGGCACTACGGGCGAAGGCGAAGCCCCTGCAACCCCCCCGACCGAGGCAGCAACGGAAACCTCCGCCGGAGCAGCCTCCCCTTCTGGTCCCCCGGAGGTCACGGTGCCCTCCTCTGTGCCGGGGTTAAAAGTGCGCCTGCGGGTGGGGGGTTGACAACGGCGGAGAATCCGCAACCGCGGCTCCAGGGGCCACTTCCTGCGGGAGCGAAATAGTTAGTGGTCACACTCCTCGCTCCACCCGGGGCCAGAGGAAGCGATGGAGTTGCGTCTGCAGGGCTACCGGCAGGCGGTCGGCCAAAATCCAAGCTGCCAGTTCCCGCGGCAGCGTCCATTCTTCCCACCGGGGTGGATACTCCAGCGGCGTCGCGGGTGAAAAGACCACCCGACAGCGGTCTGGAAGGGCGTGTTTTTGTACTACTTCCCGCGCCCATTCGTAATCTTGGCGGTCGGTGAGTACGAACTTGACTTCATCTGTGGGCTTGAGGTGGGCCAGATTGTCCCACCGAACTTTGGGGTGCTCACCGCTGCCGGGGGTTTTGAGGTCCAGGAGGACGATGGCCCGGGGGTCTAAAGGGCTGATGTCCAGCGTTCCATTGGTATCCACCAGCACCGTGTAACCGAGATCGCACAGGGCAGTTACGAGCAGCGGGGTGGCCGCTTGGAGCAGCGGCTCGCCGCCGGTGAGGGAAACCAGGTTTATTCCGTATTGGGCTACTTGTTCCAGAACCGCGGCCAGGCTCAACTCCTCCCCTTTTTCCGTCCAGGTGTAGGCGGTATCGCAGTACCGACAGCGCAAATTGCACCCGGCCAGCCGCACGAACACACAGGGCTGCCCGGCGAAGCGGCTTTCGCCCTGCAGGGAATAGAACAGTTCGTTTACTCGCACTGTGACGGTCGGCCGGTAGGGCAGGGATGGTTGGCATTGTTTGGGTTGGGTTTTCATTTTTCACTGGGCTCCCGTAGGGGATTTCAGATTTGAGATTTCAGATTGCAAATGCGGGAGTTGGTCGGAGCAGGCGCAGGGCTTGGGGAACGAGCGTGAAACGCAGTTTGGGCTCCTCCACCAGTTCCCCATCCAGTTGCACCGGCAGGGGCCGGGCGGGTTGCACCACTATTTCGCGGCCGGTCCAATGTTGTATCCCTTTCCCCCTCATGCGTCCGGTAAGGATTGCTCCCAACACGTCCCTGGCGAAAGCCAGCGGCGTTGGCGCGGTGAAAGCCAACACGTCCAGGCGTCCGTCGGTAAGACTGGCCGTGGGGGCGATGCGCACCCGCCAGGCATAGCGCGTGGCGTTGCTGATGATGACTCCCCACACGGTCAGGTTGTTCTCCGTACCATCCACCCTCACTTGCGCTGGCGTCGGCCGGTAGTGGCACCAGGTAGCAAGGCCAGTCAGAAAATAGGTCAAACTGCGGAAGTAACGCTTCCAGCGCAGCGAGGTTTCGCGTACCACCTGGGCATCAAAGCCGACGCCGGCCATGAGCAGGAAATACCGCCGGGGCGTGCGGCCCAGGTCTATGGTCTGTACTTGCCCCATGCGCAGGCTCTCACAGGCCGCTTCCAACTGACGGGGTACGCCGATGTCACGGGCCAAAATGTTCTCCGTGCCCAGGGGCAGGATGGCCAAAGCAGTTTCCGACCCTGCCAAGCCGTTAACTACCTCGTGAACCGTCCCATCGCCTCCGGCCGCAATGACCAAATCCTCCCCCCGCTCTGCTGCAGCGCGGGCCAGGCGCGTGGCCTCCCCCGGGGCCCTGGTCAAAGCCAACTCGCATGGCCAGCCGTATTCCCTTAGGAGCCGACGAAAGGCTTCCTCATCGCCCCCTTGGGGCCAGCGTCCTGCTCTGGGGTTCAGAATGACGTAAGCCCGCGGCATTGGTTCCCACCTCTCATCCGACTTCTCATCATACCACAAAACTCCTCTTTCGGCAATTGAACTTTTCCCCTTGACCAAAGGGAGAAATAAAGGTATAATATAGCCGAAGGAACCAAAGGATAGAAGGGGACCGATGGATGAAATGCGAAAGGAGGAAATTTTTGGCAGCAGCAGCGGGATTCTTGGTTGGTGTGGCCGCTGCTGAAGTTTTTGCCGGCAAGGAAGGACGGGCCCGACGAACTATGAAGCGACCAAACATTCTTTTCCTCCTCACCGATGACCAGGCCCAATGGGCGGTGGGCGCTTACGGCAATGAAGACGTTTACACGCCCAACATGGACCGCCTGGCGCGGGAGGGAGTGTTGTTTACCTATGCCTTTACCGCCCCCGTGTGTTCCCCTTCTCGGGCCATGATTATGGCCGGCTGCCACAGTCACCAAGTCGGCATTGACGACTGGATTGCCCCCCAGGAAAGGGAAGGGTTAGACCCTGCCAGAACGACGCTTGCTGAGGTGCTTAAGCAGGCTGGCTATACCACCGGACTGATTGGCAAGTGGCACTTGGGGAAGGAAGAAGAGTACCATCCCTTGCGCCGGGGGTTCGATTACTTCATGGGATTCCTCGGCGGGGGCAATAGGCCCAAAGACCCGACGCTCATTATTAACGGCGAGGCAAAGCAGGTTCGGGGCTTCCTTACTGACGTTCTGACCGACGATGCCCTTAAGTTCCTCCGGGAGAATCGGGATAGACCCTTTGCCTTGTTCCTCCACACTCGGGCGCCCCACAAACCCTACCTGCCGGTGCCCGAAGAAGATATGGTTCCCTACCGGGGGAGGAAGTTGCAAGTTCCTACGGTGGAAAACTTCCCCGAGGAGCGGCTGCAGAAAGAGTATCGGGGTTATTATGCCAGCATAACGGGCATAGACCGAAATCTGGGCCGACTGCTCGCGGAACTGGAGGAGTTGGGAATTGCCGATAACACTATGGTACTCCTCATGGGGGATAACGGCTATATGATTGGACAGCACGGCCTGGAGACCAAAGGCAATGCCTGGGTGATAGGCACCAGGATGCGCCGGCCGAACATGTTCGACTACTCGATACTCGTACCCCTGATTATTCGGTGGCCGGGAGTGGTACAACCCGGTACGAAGTGCGAGGCGATGGTTTCCTCCATAGACTTTTTCCCCACGTTTTTGGAGATATTGGGGCAGGAGGTCCCTCCGGGGTTAGAGTTGGAAGGCCGGAGCATGTTGCCGCTTCTGCGCGGGGAACGGGTGGAGTGGCGCGATGCCCTGTTCGGCCTTTACGACATGCATCACGGTGCCCAGGCCCATATGCGGATGATTCGCACCGCTCAGTGGAAACTGGTGCTCCATTATGAGGAAGGCGGGGAGAACGAACTGTATGACCTAAAGAACGACCCGGGCGAACTGCAAAATCTCTATGGTGAGGAATCGGTGCGCGAGGCCCAAAATCAACTTGCTCAACGCTTGGCCGAGTGGCAGCGGAGGGTTGGTGACCCGTTCGCGCCCTCATGAGGGCAATTAGACCACCAAATTGATGAATTTTGACCATCAAATCGGCAATACCAATTGGTAGGGTGGCTTCCCTTAGCCGCCTTCCCTCCCCGGTCTGACATGGGCAAGGGAGGGCGACAAAGGGCTCTCGCCTTCCCCAGGAGGTTCTCGAATCTGGTTGTCAAATTGCATTAAACCAAGGAGGGAAGCAACGTGCGCGATTACGAAACGGTGCTCATCCTCGACCCAGACTTAGAATCGGCAGCGGTGGACCGAATCCTCGATTCCGTTCATGCCTTGATTGTCAACAGCGGGGGAGTAATTACCCGTTCGCAGCGGTGGGGTAAGCGAAAGTTCGCCTATCCCATTGGCAAGAAAACGGAGGGGCTTTACATCCTCCTCAACTTTCAGGCCAAACCGGAGTTCATTTCCGAGTTCAACCGCACTTTGCGATTGAACGAGACCATCCTTCGGGTGCGAACGTTTCGGGATGAACATCCGCCGGAGCCGGCGTTTAAGGCTTCCCCGCTCCCTCCAGAGGAGATGGAAATGGAAGAACTGCCAGAGGAGGAATTCGGTTTCAAGGAGGAGTCCCTGGAGGAAGAGGAACCTGAGGAGGAGAAAATAGTGGAGGAGATTGGGGAAGAACCTACTAAGGAACTGGCGGAGGAATTGGAGGAGTGGGCCGAGGAGGAAGAACCATCGGAGGAGTAAAAGGAGAAAGCCATGGTCAATCGGATTGTGCTTGTAGGACGGTTGACCCGGGATCCGGAATTGCGCTATACTCCTAATGGGGTGCCTGTGGCCCAATTTCGGATAGCGGTAGACCGACCTTTCAGGAATGCGCGGGGGGAGCGGGAGACGGACTTCATCAATGTCGTGGCCTGGCGGCAAAGTGCAGAGTTTGTTCACCAGTATTTGAGCAAAGGCCGCCTGGTAGGGGTAGATGGTCGTTTGCAGATTCGTTCCTACACCACCCAGGATGGCCAGCAGCGCACCGTGGCCGATGGACGATGGCTTTCATGCGCGCCCCCATCGTCCGCCAGCTGTCGCCCATCGTCCTGA